>JASLYQ010000010.1:0-92407 GCA_030739735.1 Alphaproteobacteria bacterium
AGTGGCGCAAATATTACATCACTAAGTGGCCGTGTTCTTTCCTTGCGTACCGGCCGCTCGTCCCAGAATCTATCATTTGAAAAAATAAAACACAGCTTCTGAACTAATAATCAGTATGAAACAGTCCATCGGAACTTAACGCTAGCATGGATTAGGCGGTACCCTGGCGACGAAGTTCTGCGTGTCTTCAAAAGCGAGCACGTCGGAGTCAGATAAGGAGGTTAAATAAGGAGCTGAAACTGAGTGGATTAATAATTGTAACTAATTGATATTATGTAGAAAATATTTCATATATTCTTCTAAAAAATTTTAACAAATGTGACCACCATCACAGATAAAAACTACTTAGCTCTCCACGCTACAACTTAGAAAAATCACCTTTTTTGGATACGAAGGCGACGACTATGACTGAAATTAATGCTGGAGAATTACGATGTATATTAAAGGTACAATAAATTCTGACGTTCTTCATGGTACGGATGAGAGTGACCGCATTCGCGGTTTAAATAGAGACGACTTACTCTATGGATATCTGGGTAACGATTTGCTGTTCGGCGGTAGCGGAAACGACACGTTGTCCGGCGGTGCCGGTGCAGATGTGCTCGACGGCGGCGCGGACAACGACACCGCATCGTATCTAAGTTCTGCCACTGGGGTCATGGTTAACCTCACAAACGGAACCGGATTGGGTGGTGACGCCGAGGGGGACACACTGATCGACATCGAGAACCTCATAGGCTCGGACCGCGACGACATCCTGATCGGTGACGGGGGTAGCAACCGCCTCGAGGGTCGCGGCGGCGACGACACCTTGCTTGGCCGCACCGGCAACGACAATCTCTTTGGCGGCGACGGTGACGACCAGCTATACGGCGGCGTCGGTGACGACTGGTTAATCGGCGGCGCCGGTGCAGATGTGCTCGACGGCGGCGCGGATGAGGACGCCGTGTCATATATAAACTCGGCCTCCGGGGTCAAGGTCAGGCTCTCAGAAGGGGTCGGGTTCGGTGGTGATGCCGAGGGGGACACACTGATCAACATCGAGCACGTTCTCGGCTCACACCACGACGACATCCTGATAGGGGACACGGGCGACAACGCGATAGCTGGAGCCCAAGGCGACGACGATCTCTATGGTGGCGATGGCGACGACACGCTGCACGGCGGCGAATTCAATGGCGATCCAGTTACCAACTGCGGTCTAGGAATATGGTTCAACGGATGGTTTGAAGGATCGGGCGACGACACTCTCTGGGGTGGAAAGGGCGACGACACGCTCTATGGCGCCGACGGTAACGACCACCTTTATGGTGGCAGCAGCGACGACAAGCTCTATGGCCATACCGGCAGCGATCATCTCTATGGCGGCGCCGGCAACGATCTGCTGAAAGGCCAGTCCTCTGTCGACGAACTCTATGGCGGCAGTGGCGACGACAAGCTCTATGGCGACTGGGGCTGGGCAAGTCCTGGCAACTGGGGCTTTGCGGAACAGACTTTTCCGACCGGGCAAGAAGAGTGCGTGCCCATTCCCCCGGAGCATTGGCCCGATGCGCCGCCGTGCGGATGGGCACCAGATGGCGCCCCGGACTTTCTGGACGGCGGTCCTGGCAACGACTACCTCTCCGGTGGATGGAGGCAAGATCGGCTGTACGGTCGCAGCGGCAACGATTTTCTCGATGGTGGCACGGGAACAGACTTTCTCTCCGGCGGTCAGGGCGACGACGTACTGGTCGGCGGCCAACCAAATAAGTGGAACTGCTCCGATGCTAGCGACTTTCTCTTCGGTGACGCCGGCCGCGATACCCTCTATGGCGGCGGCGAGGCGGACTATCTCTTTGGCGGCGATGGCGGCGATGAGATTTGGGGCGGAACCGTCAACACCGCGGGAGACGAATACCACGGGCCTAGCGGCAATGACTGGCTGGTTGGTGGCCGCGGCGATGACTGGCTCAATGGTGGTGATGGCAACGACCGGCTATACGGCGGTCTTCTGCCTAGTTGGCATAAGAGCTTGGTCTACAGCATGGCGCCATGTGACCAATACTTTTTTGCGACGAAGGGAATTTTGACCTGGGCCACCGAATTCTGGCTCAAAACTCCCCAAGGCCAGTGGTGGAGCAATAGCACCGACCCGCAAACTATCGAGTTGCTCGAATCCGTAGAGGCGGGCGAGATGGGGCTTTCCAACTTCGGCTACGATTTCTTTTCCAAGCTAAAGGATGAAACTCAGCAGTACGAGTACGCCCTCAACGCTGATACTGGCACCTACGTAATCGAGACGAGCGATGAGTTGGATGGCGACGACACCCTCCTTGGCGGCACCGGCAACGACACCCTCTATGGCGGCAGCGGCAATGACGATCTCCATGGCGGCGCCGACGACGACACCCTCTATGGCGGCAGCGGCAGCGACTATCTCTATGGTAGCGATGGCAACGATTTTCTAAGGGGCGAGGCGGGTGCGGATATACTCGACGGCGGCGCGGATTTCGATGCCGCGTCGTATCTTTGGTCGCCCTCTGGGGTCACGGTTAACCTCACAAACGGGACCGGGTTCGGTGGTGACGCAGAGGGGGACACACTGATCAACATCGAGGAATTCTTCGGCTCGGCCCACGACGACTTTCTGTTCGGGGACGCAGGCGACAATATTCTCCATGGCGGCGGCGGCGATGACTGGTTGGTCGGAGGCGCGGGTGCAGATGTGCTCTATGGCAACGGCGGTACCGACGCCGCGTCGTATCTAGGTTCAGCCTCCGGGGTCAAGGTCGAGCTCTCAGGGACCGGGTTCGGTGGTGACGCAGAGGGGGACATACTGAACACCATCGAGAACCTCATCGGCTCGGACCACGACGACAGCCTGCTAGGGGACGAGGGTAGCAACCGTCTCGAAGGCCGCATCGGCGACGACACCCTGCTTGGCGGCGACGGCAACGATCGGTTAATCGGCGGCGTGGGTGCAGATGTGCTCGATGGCGGCATCGGCAATGACCTGTTCGTGTTCGCCGACGGCGACGGTCAAGACACGATCTACGGCTTCGTCACGGGCGCGCAAAGCGATGATGTCATAGATCTCTCCAGCCACTCAGGTGCGAATGACTTCGGCGATATCGTCGCGACCCAGGTCGGGTCCGATACCTTGATCAACCTCGGTGCCGATTCGATCACGCTCATCGGCGTCAGCGCCGACGATCTACACGCCAGCGATTTCGGTTTTGCGTAGGCGTTGTCGCGGCCGTGGCCGCGGCTCTTAGGGAAATCGGCGTCTCGCCACCCTAATAAGACTGCTTTGTGACAGCCGTCACTCCTCCATCACGCCTTTTGGCATATCTACTGGTTGGTCAAGACAACAAGGCGCCGCACGGGGCGGTGTCAGAATGTTCTACAATACGAGTGACACTATGATTAAATCGGCAAACCCAATTCTGAAACAAGCGTTGTCGGCATGCTACAGCGGGTTCGCGGCGGTGGTCGTATTCAGCCTGTTCATCAACGTCCTCATGCTGACAGCGCCATTGTACATGCTTCAAATCTTCGACCGAGTGATTGCAGCTAGGAGCGAAGATACGCTGCTGTACCTGACGCTGATCGCGGGGGTCGCACTACTGACGCTGGCGGCGCTCGAGATGAGCCGCACGCGGATTATGGTGGGTTTGGGCACGTGGCTCGATCAACGCCTCAGTGGTACGGTGCTGGAGGGCAGTATCGGGAAGAGCGTGGCGGCAGCCGGTACACCATCGATCCAAGGGTTGCGCGATTTGTCCACTATTCGCACATTCCTGACCGGCTCTGAGATGTTCCCAATTCTAGACTCTCCATGGACGCCCATTTTCATCGCCGCGATCTTCATGATGCACCCGATTCTTGGTTGGCTATCACTCGGCGGCGCAATCGTCTTGTTTGGGCTCGCTATCGCCAACGATTTGGCAACACGGAATCTGCTGCGTCGCTCTGGTGGCGCCTCGTTCACGGCGCTGCGCCAGGCTGAGTCGGCAGTGCGCAACGCGCACGTGATCGAAGCAATGGGGATGATGCCCAACCTGGTCGGACGTTGGCACGCCAAGAACACCGAAATGCTCGACCTCCAGGCACGAGCGAGCAGGCGCGCAGGCGCTATCACGGCGACGTCGAAGTTCATCCGCCAGTGCCTACAAATCAGCGTCCTAGGGACCGGCGCGTGGCTGATGCTGGGAGGCGAGATCACCGCAGGCATAATGATTGCCAGCTCTATCCTGATGGCGCGCGCGTTGGCGCCGATCGAGCAAGCAATCGGGTCATGGAGGTCGGCGATCGCCGCACGCGGCGCTTACGAGCGGGTGCGCGATCAGCTGGCCACGACACGGGTACGCGGAGCCAAGATAACGCTGCCACGCCCAGAGGGACGCCTCAAGGTCGAGGGGGTGACGTTCTTCCACCCGGATGGAGTGGCACCCACACTCGGGGGTGTCTCGTTCGAGCTTGAGCCGGGCGAAGCTTTAGGTCTAGTGGGGTCGACGGCAGCAGGTAAGTCGACGCTGGCGGCCTTGTTGGTCGGGATCGCCAAGCCGCGCCTCGGCCACGTCCGGCTCGACGGAGCGGACATGGCTGACTGGGCGGCCGAGGACCTCGGGCGTCACATCGGCTATTTACCGCAGGACATCGAGCTTTTCGCCGGCACGGTGCGCGATAACATCGCGCGTATGGGCGAGGCGGACCCGGAATCGGTGATCTCGGCGGCCCAGCTCGCAGGTGTCCACGAATTGATCCTGCAGTTGCCGTCGGGCTACGAGACGGAAATCGGCGAAGCCGGAGCCGTGCTATCGGGTGGCCAGCGCCAGCGTATCGCGCTCGCGCGCGCTGTATTCGGCCATCCGCGTTTTGTGGTGCTGGACGAGCCCAACGCTAGCCTAGACGCGGCCGGTGAGGAAGCATTGATCAACGCAATTGCTGCGCTGAAGAAGCGCGGTGCGACGGTGGTCGTGATTGCCCACCGTCCTAGTATTCTGCGCCATGTCGACAAGGCGCTGGTGCTGAGAGCGGGCGCCGTCGAGGCGTTTGGTCCGCCAAGCCAAGTGCTGTCGACGGTCACCCGCGCTCAGCCTGCTACGAGCGCACAGGGAGCATAAGATGTCGGATGTTTTACGAAAGACCGGTTTGCCCGTCGATCAGGGAACAGGCGTTAGGGGAGCAATCCTAGCGGGATCGGCCATCATCGCTTTGTTCTTTGGTGGCCTCGGGATATGGGCGGCGGTGGCACCACTCGAGAGTGCAGCAATTGCACCAGGTTCGGTGTCGGTAGACACTAACCGAAAAACGATCCAGCACCTTGAAGGAGGCATCGTTGGCACGATCTTGGTTCGCGACGGGGAGGTCGTGCGACAGGGGCAGGTGCTAATCCGACTCGATGTGACTAGCCCGCTTGCGACCCTGGATTTACTAAAGGACCGCCGTCTCGCAGCGCAAGCGCTGAAAGCGCGCTTAATTGCAGAACGCGATGGCAGAGCCGAAATCCAGTTCCCAGATAATTTAATGAAACAGATCAGCGAACCCAAAGTGAAAGAAACTTTGGACGGCCAGATCAACATCTTCCAGGCGAGACTAAGAGCGAGCGCGGGCCAGATTAAGATCCAAGAGCAGCGCATCGCACAGATCTTGGAGGTGATCGTGGGGTTACAGGGTCAAATCCGTGCCGAGGACACGCAGCAGAACCTAATCGAGAGCGAGATCACCGATGTGAAGATGCTGTTCGACAAGGGGCTTGTAAGGAAGCCGCGGCTATTGGAGCTGCAGCGCCGTTTCGCCGAGATAGAAGGCAACCGAAATCTCCACCAGGCTGAGATCGCACGCGCCAGGGAGAGAATTGGCGAGGCCCAAACCCAGATCACCGAAATCCGAACGAACTTGCTGAACGAGGTGGCGATCGAGCTACGCCAGGTGCAGACCGAGCTGTTCGACCTCGCCGAGCGTATCCGGACGGCAGATGATGTGCTGGGGCGAACCGACATCCGGGCGCCACTTTCCGGCACGGTCGTCGATCTCCAGGTCCACACGCGGGGTGGCGTGATCGCGCCGGGCGCGGCGCTGATGGACATTGTGCCGTCAAACGAGAAGCTGGTGATCGAGGCCAATGTAGATCCGATCGACATAGACGTGGTGTACCCCGGTCTCGAAGCGCAGGTCATGCTAACAGCGTTCTCTATGCGGAACGCTAAGCCTCTCAAGGGTCTGGTTACATCGGTTTCGGCCGACCGGCTAATCGACGAGCGCACGGGTCAAGCATACTACCGGGCGCGTATTGAGTTGACCGAGGATCCGGCCAAGGCATTTGAAGGGGCAACGCTCTATCCCGGCATGCCGGCCGAGGTCATGATAATCACCGGTGCACGCACAGCACTCGGCTACATCTTCAAGCCGATCTCAACCAGCTTTAATAGGGCCTTCCGGGAGCAGTAGCGCGTTTTGAATACGATGAAAGCAACCAGGGGACACCGAGTTCTGACCAATTCGGTATCCTCAGGAAATTCCGGAGTCATAGCTCAAGTCACAAGGTTTCTATCAACTTGCGCATGTCTTCGCCGATCTTACGCAAGGCCGCCTGGTAGATAAAACGATCCCATCCGATGCAGAAGTGGCGTACTCCGAGGTCAATATACCGCTTTGCTTGCTCGACCGTACCGATTTCAATGCGTGGCGCCACGCCGAATTCCAGCGACTTGGCTATCACTAATTCCTCAAATGGTTTGACCTCTGGAGTTCCCATCATCCCTGGCTGGCCACGCGAAAAGCCGAAGTCGCCTGCGCCCCATTGAGTCATATCGGCACCCTTCTCGCGCGCCATGGCCAACACCTCGTCGATGTTCTGCACGGCCATGTCCTTCTCGATCATGATCAGGAACAGCACCGCCGCCAGCGCATTGGTATAGGCGTTAGGCTGATAGCTGGAGAGAGCTGGCCGACGCAGCTTGAGGCCCATATGGCCGCCAATATCCGGCGTGTCCGCCCGTATGTAGCGGTGGCAGGTGGCAACGTCTTCAGCACTGCGAATATCAGTGAATAGGATAGCCTGAAAGCCGGCGCCGAGCGCGGCCTGAGCCCAAAAGCCCTGTGCCTCCTGGTCGAGCTTTATCATCAGCGGCAGGTTCGCACACTGACCGGCCCGCGCCATGTGATAGAGCGTCTGCATGTCGAATACAGAATATTCGGCACAGTATTCGCCGTAGTCAAACAGCTCAGAATCGCCGATGATTTCTGGAATATCAGGATCGTTGGAAAGGAAATGTGTTCCCATCGTCGGCTCATTGTTATCGAGCTTCTGACGTATTGTGTTAGGTAGCATCATCACCGGATCTCCTTTTCAACATTGCCTCTACTTCGGCACGCCGCGGGATCGGGGCAACCGCACCATATCCCGTGGTCGACAGGGCAGCCGCCGCATTGGCATAGCTCGCCGCAGCCAGGCTGTCCGCTCCCCGCACTGTCTCCGCAAGAAAGGCGCCGTCGAAGGTATCGCCGGCGCCGGATGCATCCACCGCAACGACGGTGCGGCTCGGCAAGTGTCGGCCCCCCTCACCCGTCGCCAGCAGAGCACCGTCCGCACCCATTTTCACCACGACGGTGCTGACCTCCAGGCCGAGATAGAACGCGGCGATGGCCTCGGCGGAACCGGCGCCGGTAAGTTGGCGGCCTTCCTCGAGATTGGTTAGCACGTAGTCCGCTCCGGCAAGGGCTGCGTGGATGACGGTACGGGCACGCGCCAGAGGCCACAGGGACAGGCGCAAATTAGGATCGTAAGAGACCCGCGTCCCGGCCGCCTGCGCGATCTCGATGGCGCGGAAGACCGTATCGCGGGCGCTTTCGCTGATCGCCTGGCTGATACCGGAAACATGCAGGATACTGGCCCCGGCGATGAGGCTGTGCGGCAAATCCTCAGACCCCATGCGGCTCGCCGCCGAGCCCATTCGCAGATAAGTGAAGCGATGGCCATCTGAGCCGTGGTTAATGAAATAGACCGCGGTATGCGCCGTCTCGTCACGCTTGACACCAGTGGTGTCGATCCCTTCGCACTGCCACAGGTCGATGAACGAGTCGCCGAAGGTGTCCGTGCCGAGTGCCGTGATATAGCCGACGGTCGCCCCCTGCCGGGCCGCTGCGATGGCGCAGTTGGAGGTATCACCGCCATGCCCTGCCAGGTAGTGGCCAGGCGGTCCATCGGGAAGCTGGCTAAACTCGGCCATCGGCTCACCAAGACAAACAATGGCGGGTGTCCCGCTCACGGCAGCCTGGCGAGCAGGTCGCGGGCTGCCGCCATCATGTCATCGCGCGCCCCTGCCGTGAGCTTGCCACCAACACCGACAAAGGCCGCCCCGGCCGCCAGCCAATCGGCGATATCCTCCGCACCGATGCCACCGGTCGGCACCATCTGGATTTTCGGAAAGACAGACCGTAGGGCCTTGAAGTGCGAGAGCCCAACGGTCGAGGCCGGAAAGATCTTGACCGCGTCCGCACCCGCATCTAGCGCTGCCTTAACCTCGCTCGGCGTCAAGGCACCCAACAGGCAGGCCGCGCCACGCATATGGCACAAGGCCGGCAACTCCGGCACGACGCAGGGTGAAACCAGAAAGCGCGCGCCGGCGTCAAGGCAGCGTTCCGCATCAGCGACATTCATGACCGTGCCGGCGCCGACCAGTGTCTCACCGCGCTTGGTTAACTGCTCGATTAGGCCCACCGCGCCGGGCACTGTAAGGGTTATCTCGAACACCGACAGCCCAGCCTCGGCCAGCCAGCCCACCGCTCTAGCCGTCGCTTCGGTGCTCGACAGGCGTAGGACAGGAACCAGCCGCGCCTCGCCGAGCGCGAACAGCACTTCTTCGGGTGTCGTCAGAACGCGGCCTGATAGATCTCGAGCGCGTCGTCGTAGCCGACCTCGCGCGGATTGTTGACCAGCAGGCGCTGCTGCTTCATGGCGTCCTCGGCCATCATTGGCAATTGGTTGTGGCTGATGCCCACGTCACGCAAGCAACTTTCGATGGCCAGATCATTAATTAGGATCTCGAAGCCCGCAGCGAGACGCTCGGTCATGGCATCGCCGCTAGCCTCAATGCCAGGAATGGCAATGCCAGCGATCTCGGCATACTGACTTTCAGCGACCGGGGCGTTGAAGCGCAGTACATGCGGCAACACGAGCGAGTTGGAGAGCCCGTGCGGCACGTGGAAATGCCCGCCGATGGGATAGGCCAATGCGTGCACCGCCGCGCACGGTGCGTTGGCGAACGACATGCCGGCGAGCAGTGAGCCGAGCAGCATGGCGGCACGCGCCTCCCGATTGCCGCCATCCTCGCAGGCTGTGCGGATATTGCTGCCGAGCAGCGACAACGCCTCACGCGCGAGAGCATTCGATACGGGGTTCTTCTTGAACTTAGTGGTATAGGCTTCGATGGCGTGCACCATGGCATCGATACCCGTGGCGGCCGTCACCTTGGACGGCAGGCCTAGGGTAAGGTCCGCATCCAGCATGGCATAGTCAGCGTAGAGAATGGGCGAGACAACCCCCATCTTGGTGGCCTCTCCCGTGGTGACGATGGCAATCGGCGTCACCTCTGAACCCGTCCCCGCCGTGGTAGGCACCTGAATTAGTGGTAACCGCTCACCGCGCGCATTATTCACACCATAAGCTTCTGACAAGGGCTGGTCCGAGCGAGCCAGGAAAGACGCAAGCTTGGCCGTATCCATGGAGCTGCCACCGCCGAAGCCGATAACCGCCTCCGCCTCGCTTTCGCATGCCAGAGCGCCCGCTTCCAGCACCGAGGCTTCCGGCGGATCGGCCTCGACCTTATCGTAGAGCGTAACCGTCACACCGGCATCGTCGAGCCCCGACAGCATCGCCTCAAGCAGGCCAAGCCCCTTGATGCCCGGATCCGTCACCACCAGCACGCGCTCGGCACCGATCTCCTTGATCAGTTCGCCAATACGGGCGCTAGAACCCGGCTCCGCCCGAATGGTCTTGATGGTTTGAAACTGGAAGCCTTCCATGCCTCGCCTCTTGTATTCTTGCGCTCAGCCAGCGGCACGCCTGTTGAGATAGCCCATTTCGCTGTATGCCGCATTGCCAATCATGCGACCACGGAACGCATTCCAGCTTTCGAATACCCGTTGGCCGATTTCGGTCTTGGCGGCTGTCTCGCGCAACACATCCTCGGCATTGGAAAGCATCAGAGAGATTACCTCGTCCGGGAAGTGGCGCACGTCCACATCATGCTTCTCGATCAAGGTTTGCAATGCCGTTGCGTTGAAGGCGGTGGTCTCAAAAATCATGCGGCCGTTGTCTTCGGCCGCCGCAGCCTGGACCATGGCCTTCAGGTCGTTCGGTAGTTCTTCGTAGGCCTCGTTGTTCACGAGCAGCGAGATCGCTGGTCCTGGCTCGTGAATGCCGGGGCCGTAATAGTACGGCGCCACCTTGTAGAGACCGAGCGCGAGATCGATGTACGGTCCGGCCCACTCGGTTGCATCGATAGCGCCGGACTGCAATGCCGGCAGCACCTCAGAGCCTGGCATATTGACTGTGATCACGCCGAGACGGCTGAATACCTCGGCACCTAGGCCCGGAATGCGCATGCGCAAGCCGTCGAGGTCGGCCGGTGAATTGATCTCGCGGCGAAACCAGCCGCCCATATTGGGACAGCCCGAGCCGGCAAGAAACGCGCGTACGCCGAAATCCGCATTGAGCTCGTCCCATAAGGCTTGGCCGCCGCCGCTAGTAATCCAGGCGCAATGCTCCTGTGGCGTCAGACCGGCCGGAACTGAGCAGAAAAAGGGGATCGCGGAGTGTTTAGCGATCCAGTAATAGGGCGCGTCATGCCCCGCCTCGGCTATGCCCTCGCGCACGGCATCGAAGACCTCGAAGGCGGGCACCAACTCGCCTGCGGCATAGAGCTTGATCGTCAGACGGCCGCCAGACATCTCGCCAATGCGATCGCAGAGGCGCTGGGCACCGACACCGATAGCCGGCATGTTGCGCGGCCAACAGGTCACCATCTTCCACTGGATGCGGCCTTGAGCAATGGCTGGCGCAGCTAATGGTGACGCCGCCGTGGCAGCGGATCCCACTGCGGCCCCTTTGATGAATGTGCGGCGCTTCATGGCGTGTTCCTCCCTGCTGGCTGCGGTCCCCGCAGACCTGCGATCAGTGATTGCGAAGAGACATCAGATTGGCGACGGCGTTGTCGACCTCCTTGCTGGTCAGCACAAGCCGCTTGCTGGGCCAGTGCAACGTCTCGATACCATCGCAGCTACGTCACAAGGTGTAAGTGTCCTCTTCCTTGGCAATGGTCATGAATTCAGGCACAGCCTCTTCGGCTTTGGCATGACAGCCGGCTCAATTCTTTCCGACGAATTTACTGTCCACCAGCGGATCGCATGACATTAAGGCGGAGACGGCGGCGCCCCCACATCAATGCCAATACTTTCACGGCCACTCTCATCATTGCCGGTCTCCCGATATGCCTGACGGCACGCATCATAGCCGGGCCGGCCGATGCCGCAAAGTTCCCAAAAGCGCCGTGGCGCCGCTATTTCCGCCCACGGGAGAAATGATCATGACCGCAAGCATCCGCACTATTGTCACCGGCTCCCATCCGGTGCCCAACTAGCTGGCCCGACCGGGCCGCGTAAGCTGTCAGAAGCTTATCACGATCTTGCCAAAATGCCCCGCCGCCTGCATGGCGTGGTATGCGGCAGGCGCGTCATCAAAAGCCAGGGTTTGGTCAATCACCGGCTTTAGTTCATGCGCCGCGATCGCCGTGTTCATACGTCGAAACATAGCTTTGCTGCCAACATAGATGCCATGCATTGTCAAAGACTTGCGCATGATGGCAACCGGATTCATTTGGCCGCTCGTGAGAATGCCGATCAGCGCCACATGGCCGTCGACGCGTGTCGCCTCGACCGAGCGCTCGAGCGTACCGGCGCCACCGACCTCGACGACGTGATCGACGCCACCGCCGCTCATCTCCACCACCGTGCTGTGCCATTCCGGCGTCTCGCGATAGTTCAGCGTCTGCCATGCCCCCATCTTGCGGGCATGAGTGAGCTTCTCGTCACTGCTCGATAGCACGATGGCGCGCGCGCCGTACATGACACAGAACTGAAGGGCAAAGATCGAGACCCCGCCGGTGCCGAGCAGTAGCACCGTCTCGCCGGCCGTGACCTGCCCCTTCTCGACCAGCGCATGCCAGGCGGTGAGGGCCGCGCAGGGCAAGGTCGCCGCCTCCTCGTAAGACAGATGATCCGGGATTGGCAGCACGCCATCGGCCGCCAGAACAACCTCCTCCGCCAGCATGCCGTCCACCGCGCCACCCATAGCGCTTGCCATGGCAGTGGCGTTGATCGCACCGTCCACCCAGGCCTGAAAGAAGCAGCCCGCGACACGATCGCCCACGCTAACACCGCCAACACCCTTACCCACCGCCGTGACCTCACCCGCACCATCGGAATTAGGAATGCGCGGAAAAGTCACGCCGCGCGACACGGGATCGCTGACGATCATCAGGTCGCGATAATTGACCGAGTTTGCCCGCACCCGTACCCGCACCTGACCCGGCCCTGGCTTCGGGATCGGCCGCTCGGCAACTGTCAACGCATCTATGCCGTCGCCCGACTGGATCTCATAGGCTCGCATGGAACACTCCCATAGTTGCTGTCTCGACTTCTCACTCGGAGAGTTTGCGCCGCAGAATCTCATTGACCGTACCCGGGTTGGCCTTGCCCTTGGTCGCCTTCATGACCTGCCCCACGAAAAAGCCCATAAGCTTCTCCTTGCCGGCCCTGAACTCAGCTACCTGGCCTGGGTTGGCGGTCAGCACCTTGTCGACCTCGGCTTCGATAACACCGGTATCACTTACCTGCTCCAGGCCTTCCGCGGCGACGATCTCCGCCGCATCGCGACCACTTTCGAACATGATCTCGAAGACCCTCTTGGCAATACTGCCGGATATGGTTTCGGCCGCAACGAGGTCGAGCAGACCGCCCAGGGTGTCAGGCGTGATCTTGGAGTCAGCGATGTCTTGACCCGAGGCGTTCAGCGCGCGGCCAAGCTCAACACGGATCCAGTTGGCCGCTAACCGCGCGTCGCGGCCCGCTGCAACGGCCTCAAAGAAATCCGCTCGCTCGCCATCAGCGACCAGCATCACCGCATCGTCCGGTGCGAGACCGTAGTCGGCCATAAAGCGTGCCTTGCGCGCGTCGGGAAGCTCGGGCAGTTCTGCGGCCAGACGCGCCACGCGCTCCTCGCTGAGCACCAGCGGCAGCAGATCGGGATCGGGAAAATAGCGGTAGTCGTGCGCATCCTCCTTCGAGCGCATGGAGCGCGTCTCGTCGCGGTCGGGGTCGAAGAGCCTTGTCTCCTGCGTAATCGTGCCGCCGTCCTCGAGAATGGCAATCTGCCGTGCCGCCTCGATCTCGATGGCGCGCCTAAGAAAACGGATCGAGTTCAGGTTCTTAATCTCGCAGCGCGTGCCCAGCTCGTCGCCCGGCCGGCGCACTGAGACATTTGCGTCGGCGCGCAGCGAGCCCTCCTCCATGTTGCCGTCGCAGGTGCCAATACTGCGCAGGATGGCGCGCAACTTGGTGACATACAGCCCGGCCTCCTCGGCGCTGCGCATATCCGGTTCCGAGACGATCTCCATAAGCGGCACGCCAGACCTGTTGAGATCGACGCAAGTGCTGTTCGGATGCCTATCATGGATGCTCTTGCCGGCATCCTGCTCAAGATGCAGCCGCGTGATGCCGATGCACCGCTCGCTGCTATCCTTCATATCGATGCCGATCTCGCCGTGGCCAACGATGGGGCGGCTGAATTGGGATATCTGATAGCCCTGTGGCAGATCTGGATAGAAATAGTTCTTGCGGTCAAATATGGAGACACGATGGATCTCGGCACCCAAGGCAAGGCCGGTGCGTACTGCCTGATCGACGACATGATCGTTGATCACCGGCAGCATGCCGGGCATCGCAGCGTCGACTAGCGACACTTGTGAATTTGGCTCGCCGCCAAAGGCGGCCGCTGCGCCGGAAAACAGCTTTGATCCGGAGACCACCTGGGCATGAACCTCGAGCCCGATAACGAGCTCCCATTCACCCGTGCGCCCCTCCATCATGGTGCGCCTCCATCGACGGTGAAACCGGGTGTTGCAGAGAAAGCGGCGCGACTCTCCAGGGCCTCAGCACCGCGCAGCAGCGTCTCTTCCGCAAAGGGCTGGCCGATCAGCTGCAAGGCGAGCGGCAGGCCGTCAGCCGACAGTCCCGCCGGCAGCGATATCGCCGGCAGGCCAGCCAGACTCGATGGGACCGTGAAGACATCATTCAAATACATGGCAAGCGGATCGTCCGCCTTCTCGCCGATAGCAAACGCCGTGAACGGCGTGGTCGGTGTCAGGATAAGATCGACCTTGCCAAAGGCTTTCGTGAAGTCGTGTGCGATGAGGCTACGTACCCGTTGCGCCCGCAAGTAATAGGCGTCGTAATAACCGGCCGACAACACATAAGTACCGATAAGGACGCGGCGGCGCACCTCCGCCCCGAAGCCCTCTCCGCGTGTCCTCTCATATTGGTCTATAAGGTCTTCGCTCTCGACCCTGAGGCCGTATTTAACACCGTCATAGCGTGCCAGATTCGACGACGCTTCGGCGGGTGCAATGATGTAGTAGGCGGGTAACGCATATTTCGTGTGCGGCAGGGAGACATCGACAATTTCCGCCCCGGCATCGCGCAGCCAATCGATTCCATTTTGCCACAGGACATCGATTTCCTCAGCCATGCCGTCGACACGGTATTCCCGTGGCACGCCAATCTTGAGCCCGGCCATACCGCCGCCGAGCGCCGCCTCGTAGTCGGGCACCGGATGATCGACGGAAGTCGAATCCTTCGGATCGTGACCGGCAATGGCACCAAGCGAGATCGCGGCATCGCGCACACTGCGGGTGATCGGTCCTGCCTGGTCGAGGGAGCTGGCAAAGGCGAGGATGCCCCAGCGCGAACAGCGCCCGTACGTGGGCTTGAGCCCAACCACACCACAGAATGCAGCGGGTTGGCGGATCGAGCCGCCGGTATCCGTACCAAGCGCCACCGGAACCGCACGCGCCGCTACCACCGCGGCCGAGCCGCCGGAGCTTCCGCCCGGCACTAGCGCGCGATTATCGCCGGTACGCTGCCAGGGATTCTCGACCGGCCCATGATAGCTCGTGGTGTTCGACGAGCCCATGGCAAATTCGTCGAGATTGGTCTTGCCGACGCTGATCGCCCCGGCAGCAGCAAGATTGGCTGTCACCGTCGACTCATAGGGCGGTACGAAGCCGTCCAGAATATGGGAGCCAGCGGTGGTGGCAACGCCGTCAGTGCAGTACAAATCCTTGATTGCCACCGGCACGCCATCGAGTGGGCGCGCCACACCCGCAGCGCGGCGCGCATCGGCCTGCTCGGCTGCCGCAAGCGCCTGCTCACCCGTTATCGTGACATAGGCGTTGAGCGGCGCGACAGCCGCTGTGGCCTCCACATGCGCCCCCACCAGCTCGGTCGCCGACATGTCGCCCGCGGCAAGACCGTCGCGCATCTCCACCAGACTGAGCCCGACTAGCGCCATTATTCGATGACCTTTGGCACAAGGAAGAAGCCGTCCTGGCTCTGCGGTGCGTTCGCCGTGACGCGCTCGGCGTAGCCACCATCCGTTACCAGGTCTTGGCGAGTCGGAAGAGCCATGTCGACAACACTGGTCATCGGTTCGACGCCTTCGACATTGACTTCCGAAAGCTGCTCGACCCAGCCGATAATGTTGGAAAGCTCGGCCGCCAGGCGGTCGAGCTCATCATCGGCGACACGGATGCGCGCCAATTTTGTAATATGGGTCACGGTCGCCCTGTCGAGCGCCATCGTTTCTCTCCATCTTGAAGATATATGGCCGCAGCTCTATCACCCGTAGCAAGCCGTGGGCAAGCGCGACTATTCGGCACCTTCCAGGCGGCGTGTTTCAGCGGTGGCTTCGGCTCGCTCCGCCAGCGCAGATCATTCTGGATGGCGACCAGCGCCGGTACCACGATCAGCACCAGCATCGTCGTCGCCAAAAGACCGAAAATAATGATCAGCGCCATGGGCTTGAAGAACTCTGCCTGCAGGCTTGTCTCCGATAGCAACGGCAAGAGGCCGCCTATGGTCATCGACGGGGTCAGGATGACTGCGCGCTAGCCCACAGCACCCACTACAGCGACACCGATCAGAATTAGGAGAATGACGATCTTGCGTAATCTATAAATAAAGAAACTCATAACTTTTTCAATCTAGTAAATAGAAGTACTAAGATATTATTTCAATCAAAATTCTCACCGCGACTGGCAGCGAGAAGCGCTTGGGTATACGGCGCAAGCCCTTCTCCAGAACGCAAGGCATCGCAACTCACGCTCTCGATCAAGCGCCCGCCTCGCATCACCGCAACGCGTTCGCACAATTCGGCGACCACTGCTAGGTCATGGCTGACCAGCAGGTAAGTGAGGCCGCGCTCGGACCGCAGGCGCGCTAGCAAGGTTAATATTTCGGCTTGGGTAACCACGTCGAGGGCCGATGTAGGCTCATCTAGCAGAAGTAACGGCGGCTCAAGCATCAAGGCTCTCGCAATGGCGACGCGCTGACGCTGACCGCCCGAGAGCTGGTTGGGGTAGCGCGCGGCAAAGGCCCCATCGAGCCCGACCTGCGCCAGGGCCTCGGCCACCCGCCGTTCACGATCGCCTATGCGATGCACGGCCAGTGGCTCGCCCAAGCACTCGTCGATGCGGTGGCGAGGATTGAGCGAGCCATAGGGATCCTGGAAGACCATTTGTAGTGTGCGCGGCAGCATGCGTGGACGATGGGGATCGCGCTTGCCACCATTGATGACGATGCGACCACGCCAATTGCGTGCCAGCCCAGCCACGGCGCGCAACACAGTGGTCTTGCCGCAGCCGGATTCACCGACCAGCCCCAGGACCTCGCCGCGCGCTACATGGAGCGACAACTCGTGCACAGCCGTCACATCCTGATAGTTGAGCGAGAAGCCCTCGATCTCGATCATGGCGTTGCCAGCAGCTTCGGCGCGGCATCCAGTAGTGCGCGCGTATATGGGTGTGTTGCTTCGTCTAGCTCGGACAGTGTCTCGACCACCTTACCCTCGCGCATGACCAACACGCGGTCGCAGAAACGGCCGACCAGGGACAGGTCGTGACTGATCAGGATCAGACCCATACCGCGGGCCTGGACCTGGCCATCCAGCTCGGCCAGCACGCGCTCGCGGGCGATGATGTCAAGGGCTGAGGTGGGTTCATCAGCTATCAGCAAAGCCGGATCTGGAGCTAGCATCATGGCGATCATGGCGCGCTGGCCGAGCCCGCCCGAGAGTTCGTGCGGATAGGCCTGCCAAACCCGCGCCGCATCGCCCACATGCACGGATTTCAGTAGAGCCAGCCCAGCTACGCGCGCGCCAGAGCCGCGAAGGCCACGATGGCGACGCAGTGTCTCGCCAATTTGCGCACCGACGGTCATGACAGGGTTCAGGGCATGCCGGGCGTCCTGGAGGATCATCGCCAGACGATCGCCGCGCAAGCGAGCAAGCTCAGAAAGCAACATCTCGCGGCCTTGCAAGGCTAGATGCTCGACCGACACTGACGCATGCGACCCGAGCATGCCCATCAGCGCCCGTCCCACGCTCGACTTACCGGCGCCTGATTGCCCAACAATTCCGAGTTTCTCCTGCCCCAAGGAAAAGCTCACATCCGCGACTACGGGCGCTGCGCCATAATCGACGGTGAGCGCTTTAACTTCAAGCAACGTGCTCATGTCCGCGGATCCAGCACATCGCGCAAGCCATCGCCAAGCAGATTGAAGCCGAGGCTGACGAAAACGATGGCAAGTCCCGGTACTGTCGCGACCCACCACTGATCGAATAGATATTCGCGACCCGCTGCGATCATCGCCCCCCACTCTGGCGTTGAAGGCGGAACGCCGAGACCGAGAAAGCCGAAGCCAGCGACAGTGAGAACAATTCCGGCCATGTCGAGCGTTATACGAACGACCAGTGAGTTAACACACATGGGCATAATTTGTCGACGAACGATGCGCCATGTCGAAGCACCTTGTAGGCGCGCTGCAGCAACAAAATCGCTGTCGCGTATACTCAACGTCTCGGCCCGAGCAACGCGGGCGTAAACAGGCCATGCGGTGACAGCGATCGCCAGCACCGCATTCTCTAGCCCGGCGCCGAGTGCTGCTGCCAGCGCCAAGGCCAGAATCAGACGTGGAAAGGCAAGAAAAATATCCGTGAGCCGCATCAGCGCGATATCAGCCCAGCCGCCGAGCATCCCAGCGAGACAGCCGAGAACGAAACCCAGCGGTGCCGCCGTCACAGTCACCAACACGATGATGAGAAGCGTCGTGCGGGCACCCCATAGCATGCGCGAGAGGATGTCGCGACCTAGCTCGTCGGTGCCGAGGGGATGCCCGCCGCCCGCCGCCATCAAACGCGAATCTAGGTTTTGTCCCAAGGGATCATAAGGGGCTAACCAAGGCGCGAACAGCGCTGCCAATACCAATATGCCAACGATGACGATGCCGACCGCAGCTACCGGATTGCTGAACAGCGCCCTCATGACACGCGCGGGTCCAGCAGGGTGTAAAGCAGATCGGCGATCAGGTTGAGACCGAGGAAAACCACGCCGATGACAAGCGTGCTGCCAAGCACCGCGTTCATATCAGCATTGAGCAGAGAGTTAGTCATATAGCTGCCAAGGCCGGGCCATGCGAACACAGTCTCGGTCAAGACCGAACCTTCGAGCAGAGCGCCATAGGAGAGTGCCACCACCGTGACCAATGGAACAGCCGCATTGGCGAGCGCGTGACGCCAGACCACGCGCGCTTCGGACATGCCCTTGGCGCGCGCTGCCAGCACATATTCCTGGCCCAGCTGCTCGACCATCAGGCTGCGGGTCATGCGCGCAATGTAGGCCACGGAAAAACTGCCCAAGACCAGAGCCGGCAAAGCCAGATGCGACAGGGCATTGCCGAGGATAGCCCACTCACCATCGAGCGCAGCATCGAACAGCAGCAGGCCTGTGACCGGTGCAACAATGTCCTCGTAGTAGACATCGATGCGGCCCGGGCCAGCGGCCCAGCCAAGATTGGCATAGAACACCAGCAGCACGATCATGGCGAGCCAGAATGCCGGCGTCGAATAGCCGAGCAGGGAGACCACGCGCACGAGATGGTCAGGCCAACGCCCACGCCGGCTTGCCGCCAATACACCAGCGGGCACGCCGAGCGCGATGCCAATCATGATGGCTACGGTCGCAAGCTCCATCGTGGCGGGAAAATAGCGGACGATATCGTCCACCACCGGACGGGTGGTGACGACGCTTGTACCGAAGTCGCCCGAAAAGATACCTTGCAGGTAGAGCCCGAACTGTATGGCGAGAGAGCGGTCGAGCCCCATCGCCACTTTGGCAGCGGCATAGGTCTCGGGGCTTGCGCGGTCGCCGACCACCGCCAGGACTGGGTCGATTGGGATCACCCGGCCAATGATAAAGGTCACCACAAGGAGCCCGAACAGCGTGAAGGCAACACCGGCAAACTGCTGCGCCGCTGCAGCCAGACGGCGCTTACTTACTGATGCCATGGTACAGCGTCTGGTCGCTGGTGAGACCCGCCGTAAAACCTTTGACGCCAGCCGTAAGCGCGATCAGCTCATTCTCCTGGAACAGCACGATGAAAGGCGAATCCGCCTGGATGCGGCGTTGCAGCTCACCATAAATCTTGGCGCGGCGCGCGGTGTCCCGCTCCAGCACTGCCTGCTCGGCCAACGCCGTTATCTCAGGAATCTCCCAGCCGTTGCGCCAAGCTAGCGTACGCTCGCGCGCGTCGTCGCTGTTGTCGGGATTGCGGGCGAAGGTCGAGGCATTGGTGTGCGGATCGAGATAGTCGGGTCCCCACTGGCCAATAAAAATCTCGTGGCGGCGAGCGCGGTAGCGGGTCAGAACTTGCTTGCCTGTTCCGGGCAGAATCTCCACGGCCACGCCGGCCTCGGCCATCGACGCCTGTATCGCCTGGGCCACCAGCATCATCACCGGGTCGGAACGCACATCCATACCGACACTGAAGCCGTCGGCCAGACCGGCCTCCGCTAACAACGCCTTCGCCTGCGCTGGGCGATAGGCAAAGGGGCGCTCTTCCAACGCCGCGAAAAAGCCCTTCGGCAGAAAACTCTGATGTGCGCTGGCGCGGCCGGCAAGCAGCGTCGCCGCAATAGCTTCGTAGTCGACCAACTGTCGCAAGGCTCGGCGCACCTCCGGGCGGCCGAGCAGAGGATGGCGTTGGTTGAGTGCCATGTAAAATAGGCGCGCCCGTGGCACGGTGAGCACACGAATGTTCTCATCTTTCGCCAGCGCCGCGATCTGGTCAGGCCCCAGATTTCGTGCAGCGTCAATATCGCCGGCTTCCAGCAGCAACCTTTGCGTGGCAGGTTCGCGAATGTCGCGCAGGACCACGCGCTTGAGCGCCGGTTTGCCGCCGGAATACTCAGGATTGGCGTCGAGCAGCAGGTACTCGCCCGGCTGCCAGCGCTTCAGCGTAAAGGGCCCGGAACCCGCGGCGTGACTGCGCAACCAATCCGACTTCCTGCCAGCGACTGCTTCTCGGTCCACCACGGACGCGATCCCCGCAGAGAGCACATTCAATACCAGAGAGGGTGCATAGGCACGGTCCAAGCCGAGCACAAATCGTCGCGCATCGAGCGCCCGAATCCGATCCTGCACCGACGCCGCCGTCAGCCCCAGTTGGGTGAGGATGAAGCTCGGCGCCTTGTTAAGAGTCACCCCGCGCCGCAGGGAAAAGACGGCATCCGCCGCCTCGATGGACCTGTCGCCGGGAAATGTCAGGTCGTCGCGCAGGGTGAACGTGAAGACACGTCCATCATGACTCACCTGCCAACTTTCCACGATCTCGCCGACCGGATTGGCGGGATCGTCCGGGTTGGCACGGAACAGGCGCTGATAGAGGTTGGCGTTGATCTCCATGCCCGAGAACTCGAAAACCTCGGCCGGATCTAGGCTCACCAGATCGTCCAACGCCTTTGCCATAACGAAAACGGAGCGCGGCGTGCCAGCCACCGCAGGAGAGACGGCGGCCAGCAAAGCGAGCACGAAAAGCAGGTGGCGTGACTTGGGCATAGGCCGTCTCTATAGTCTCGCGCTCTCCGCCATCCGGCGCAACACCTGCACCCTTGGACATTGATGACTGGTCAAATCCTCAGCCCCACCGAGATGATCGCCCGCCTGGTGTCGTTCGATACCACCAGCCACAAGTCGAACCTGGCGCTGATCGACTTCGTCGCTAACTATCTGGCCGGCCACGGCATCGAATCGACGCGAATATTTGACGACGAAGGCAGGAAGGCGAATCTGTTCGCTACCATCGGCGACGAAGCCGATGGCGGCATTGTGCTGTCGGGACATACGGACGTGGTACCGGTAGATGACCAGGACTGGACTGACGACCCCTTCATCATGGTTGAACGCAACGATTGCCTGTTCGGGCGCGGCACCGCCGACATGAAGAGCTTCATTGCGGTCGCCCTTACCGCGGTGCCCGATCTCATCGCCGCGCGGCCGCGTATTCCCGTGCATCTTGCGCTCTCCTATGATGAGGAGGTGGGCTGCCTCGGTGCGCCGCGGTTGGTCGAACTGCTCAAGGCGGCACCTTTCACACCCATGGCGGTGATTGTCGGCGAGCCGACCCTGATGAGGGTCGTTGACCGCCATAAGAGTGGCAATCGTTTCGTAACGGAAGTAACTGGGCGCGAGGCCCACTCTGCCCACACCGACAAGGGCGTCAGTGCGAATCTTGTTGCCGGCCGCCTGATCGCCTTCCTCGACGGTCTGATGCGCCAAGCCTGGACCCGCCGGGACGACGGCTTTGACCCCCCTTACGACACCTTGCATGTGGGCGTTGTCGAAGGCGGCACGGCAAGCAACATCCTGGCGCGGCGCTGCCGCTTCATCTGGGAGGTTCGCAGCCTTCCCAGCACGGATCTGGAGCGCGAGTTCCTGGCACCTTTTCAGACCTTCATCAACGACGAAGTGTTGCCGGAAATGCATGCCGTCGCACCCGAGGCGAATATCGTGACGCAAGCGACCGTGTCCATGGAAGCCTTGGCGCCAACGGTCGATTCGCCTGCCGAAGCCCTGGCCCGCAAGCTCGCCGGCTTTAACGGCCCTACCGGTTCCGTGTCTTTCGGCACCGAAGGCGGCCTGTTCGCCGGCGGCGGCGTTCCGACGGTGGTTTGCGGGCCCGGCAGCATCCTGCAGGCGCACAAGGCCGATGAATATATCGATATGTCTCAAGTCGAAGCCTGCATCACGTTTATGGAGCGCCTGGTCGATCACGTTCGGCGCTGAGGGCTTCCTCTTCCAGCGCACGGGTTTCGCCCTCGATCACAGCCTCAAGCCGACTCATAAATGCCGTGCGATCAAGTCCCGGTGGAATCGGCTCGAGTGCGCTAAGAATGAGTCGCCGCGATCGCTTAAGGAAAGCCCGTCTCCCCCAGGTCAGCCCGGAGTTGACCGCCACCGGCACCACGGGCACGCCAAGATGGCGGTAGAGCGCTGCCACGCCTGGATGGTAGGGCTGGCTCTCACCCGGCGGCACGCGCGTCCCTTCCGGGAAAATGACGGGCTGCCGGCCACCTGCCACCGCCGCCTCGACATCGTGCAGCATGGCTTTCAGGGCGCGTGGGCCGGTCGCGCGATCGACCGCCACCTGCCCCGTTTTGACGAGATACCAGCCAAAGAAAGGGATCCAGGTCAGTTCGCGCTTCAGAATGAAGCAGGGATCCGCGATGATGCGGTTGAGCGCGATGGTCTCCCAGGCTGATTGATGCTTGCAAGCTACTAGGCACGGGCCCCGCAAACGCGCCGTGCCGCGCACCTCGATGTTGGCGCCGACAACGTGGCATAGCAGGTAGTCCACAGCCCAGGCCCAAAACCGGACCGTGCGCAGAAAGATCTGCCGCGGCAGCAGCAACGCCGGAAACAGCAAAAGAGCCAGCAGTATCGTGAGGCCGAAGAAGCTGAGATTAAAAAGGAGAGACCGGATAAGCATCAACGAATAACGAAGCGCGACAGCAGATATTTGCCATATTCGGAGACCAGCAGCATCAGCGTGCCGGGATGGCGCCACCAATCGCGAAGGGGCACGCTATCAGGAAACACCGGATGAGCGATAAGGGTAATCTCAGGCATCGCACGGTGAAACTCCAACAGGCTGCGCGGCATGTGATAAGCGGCGGTAACCAGTCTCAGGCTGCCGTAGCTCTGCTTCGACATCCATGCGGCCGTCTCCATGGCATTGCCCCGAGTATCGTCCGCCTCATGGCCCAGAGCGACGCGCGCGACGTTGTCACTGCCACCATCGGCCCGAGCCACGCGCAGTAACTCCTCGACATCGACGCCGCGGTAGACGCCCGAGACGAAGAGTTTATCACCGAGGCCCCGCTCCAGTAGTTCCAGCCCTTCGACAAGGCGTCCACTACCGCCCGTGAGCACAATGATGGCATCGCTCTTTTGATCCGGAATACTTACCGCTGTCGGCAAACCGGTAACGAATCGCGCCAGGCCGATTGTGCCAACCAGTAGTAATGCAAGAATGCTGAGACTAACAAACCGCATTCAAGGCATCCTGGCCAGAGAGCGTAGCACCGTCAGCCGCGCTGAATACATGGCAATGATGCCGGTAAGAAACGGCAACACTACCAGAACGGATAACCCAAAAATACCAAGCGAAAGCTCCGGCAACAACGGCGCATCGATACGACCGCCGACATGGCTGAGGCCGAAGAGTGCGGCAAAGGCGAACAACACGCCGCAAGTGCCACCGCGCAAACCCAACCACAGGGCATGGCGCTGAAAATGGCGCGCGATATAGTGATCGTTGGCGCCCAGAAGATGCAGCAGCTCAATCATGGAGCGCTGCGCCGCCAGGCCCGCACGGGTTGCAAAGATAACCGTGAGCACGCCGACGCCGGCAATCAGTAGCAACATGGCCCCCGCAACCAGCTGGGCCAGACGCGCCAAGTCGATAAGCCTTTCGACCCAGGCCTTGCCGGTATCGAGAGAGGCCTCCGGCACTACGTTGGCAAGCCTGGCACTAACTTCCTGCCAATCAACCAAGGCCCTGGGGACGACGGATACATCAATCAGAACCGGCAACGGCAGATCGGCTGGCAGGTTGTCCTGGCCGATCCAGGGCTCAATAAGTGCGGCAACGCGCGCGGGCGGTATTGGCTCCGCCGTTTCGATACCGATGGTGCGCTGCATCACTTCGAGCGCATCGTTCACCATCGCCGTATCGGCAGTAGCGGGAAGCTCGATCGTGACCACCGCAAAATCGCCTGACTGCCAATATACGATAGCATGCTCGAGTGACATAAGCGCAGCCACAGCCAAGGCCGCGAAGAACGTCTTGAGGCCAATTGTCCAAGGCAAGAAGAGGTTGCTACCTTCGCGGTCAAATGATAGCGGCGGGACCACCTGAGCCATTACTATAACGCCTCACTGACGAGACGCCCGGCAGAGAGGTGCAGCCGCGAATGACCGCGGTCACGCGCCAACGCCTCGTCGTGAGTGGCGATCACGACGGAGGTATCGAGCTCGTTCAGGGCCTCGAAAAGACGCATCAAACGCTCTCCATTGGCCGCATCTACATTGCCAGTAGGCTCGTCCGCCACCAACAGCATGGGCCGTCGCACCACGGCTCTGGCGATGGCCAGGCGCTGCTTCTCGCCGCCCGAGAGGGTTGGCGGGTAAGCCTCCATGCGATCGCCGAGACCGACCCAGTCGAGCAATTCCTCCACCGGCGCAGTAATCTCCGATTCGCGTGTACCCACCACATGCAACGGTAGTGCCACATTGTCGCGCGCCGTGAGATCGTCGAGTAGGCGAAAATCCTGAAAGACTACACCGATCCGCCGCCGCAGGCCGGCAAGCGTATTACGGTCAGCGGAAACCACATCCTCGTCAAAGACGCTTATCAGGCCCCGTGACGGCCGGTGCTCCAGATAGAGCAGGCGAAGCAGTGACGACTTCCCCGCGCCACTGGCGCCCGTAAGAAAATGGAAACTCCCTTGCTCCAGAGTAAAGGAGATGTCCTGCAACACTTCCGGACCAAGACCGTATCGCATGCCGACATTCTCGAAGCGGACCACCTCGCGCGGCCTCCCCCACCGACCAAGCAGAGGGCCAGAGTCGCACACACGCCGGACCCCAGTCCAGAGCTCAGCAGCTGCCATCTATCGGAGCCCAAGAAAAGCGGCTATGATCGCGCTGCTTTATGCCGGCTGAGGAGACAATCTCGCCGGAGAAATGACATGATTCTGAGCTGTCCTTCTTGTTCCACCCGGTTTTTCGTTGTTGACGAGGCGTTCGCCAGCGGCGGTCGCAGGCTGCGCTGCAGCAAATGTAAACACGACTGGTTCGAAGAAGCGCCTGACGCCACCGAAAAGGTTGTGGCCGTGGCTAGCCAGGAGAATGCGAAGGACGATATCGACGCCACGTTTGGCAAGGTGGCCTCTGACGAAGGCTCGGACGACAATATGCCACCGGTTGGAATCATCGGCGGCGGCGCAATTCGCGCAAGCCAAAACGGCGGCGGCTCCTGGATCAGCTGGCCAGCCCTGGTCAGTATGCTCGTCGCCCTGATAGCAGGGTTGGCACTGCTTTCGGATAGCGTTATCGCCACTTGGCCGCCTGCAAAACAGCTTTATGCCATGGTCGGCCTGCCCATCACGGAGCTCGGCGAAGGGTTGGAGATTCGAAATATCGAAGCTCGATTCGAACCCGCTCCCAATGGCTCGCGGCTGATTATCCTCGGCGACGTCGTCAATATCTCAAGCCACGCCCGAACCGTGCCGATGGTCCGCGTGGTACTACGCGACGACCAGGATACGGACCTGGGCGGTTGGCTCTTCCAAGCCACCGATCTCAAGATGATGCCCTCGGAGACGGTCTCCTTCCGCACAATCCACGAATCGCCGCCGAATGCGGCGAGGGATGCGGTCTTGGGCTTTACGGAGACGCCAACCGAAGCGGCGCCATCGCAGGAAAGCTCACCAGCTCAGTAACTTTAGCTCAATACCAGCGCAGCAATCTCTGAATGTAATCACGCTCGTCCTGCGAGCGGCTGCGCTCGCCCGAGCGGCGATATAGCTCGTCGAGGATCTCACGGCTACGCTGCACGTCGGAGGCCTCGGGAATATCGACCCGACCGATAGCATTGCCGCGATTGTTCGGCGGCACGCGGCCGAGGGGATCGCGCCCCCCTTCGTTGGAGCGCTGGTAGCCCTGGTCGCCCGGTTGCCAGCCCTCGCCCTGGCTCATCATGCGCTCGATGATCTCGCCGGCTCCTTCTTGCAATTGCTGCAAGGCCTCGGCCTGGGAGCCGACGGCACGATCCGGGCGCCCGCCACGCAATTGTTCGCGCGCCTCGCGCATGGCGCGCTCGGCCCGGCCGAGGCCACCCGGGATAGAGCCACCTTCCTCACCGACCCCGCGCATGACGTTGCCAAGCTCGCGCCGCAGCGACTCCTGCACTTCGGCGCCGGACTCTCCTCCCCCCTGCCCGTCGTCGTCGCGCCGCCCGCGCCTGCCCGACTGCGCCTGTTCCAAGGTCTCGTTCATCAGCTGGTTCTGATCGGACATGATCTGCTGCAATTCGCGCAGAATCGGATCGCCCTCGCCGTCGCGGACTTGCGGCAGTTGGCTCTGCGATTGCAGGTTCTCAAGCA
Source organism: Alphaproteobacteria bacterium (assembly GCA_030739735.1). Taxonomy (NCBI): domain Bacteria; kingdom Pseudomonadati; phylum Pseudomonadota; class Alphaproteobacteria; species Alphaproteobacteria bacterium. Next base: position 26,819 of record JASLYQ010000010.1, read on the forward strand.
TGCGCTGAAGCTCATTGAGCATTTCCTGTGCGGCTTCTGGCGCGCCGGTAAACGCCATATCACGGGCCTGGTCGATCATAGCGTGCAAGTCCTCACGATCGAGAGCGTTGGCGTTGGGATCGGTCGCCTGCATGCTCGGATCGAGCGGTGACTGGTTTTCGCCAGCCTCCGCGAGAGCCTCGAGGTATTCGTCGAGGGCGTCCTTGAGCCGCTCCATCAGCTCAGCTAGGTCTTTGCCGTCGGCGTCCCCAGCCAGGGCCTCGCGCAATGCCTCCTCCGCATCACGAAGGGCGTCCTCCGCCAGCGACAAGGCCCCGTCCTCTACCCGCAGTGCAATATCCCACAAAAGGTCGACCACCTCGCGCAAACCATCGCCCTCTTGCATCAGAAGCAGGCGCTCTGCGGCCATCGTCAGACCGAGAAAGACCACGGTATCCTCGGCATAACTCAAAGGGTCATTGGCGATATCGCCGAGTCCGATTTGCACGAGCGCGGACTGATCAGGGGATAAAGCCAAAACTCGCCGCTGCTCTACGATCGCCACCGCCACCGGATGACGAAACTCCCGCTCTGGTAGCACCATGTTCCAGACCGGCGCCTCGCCCGTCTGCCCACCAGTATCCTTGGCACGTAGGACAAAGTTGACCGGCATACCGGCCCAAGGATGAGCAGTAAGGTCGTGGTAGCTCGTACCCGCCGCTTCGGCCGGCGCCACCCCTGGAAGCGGCAGGATTAGGCTGACCGCGGTCGCTACAGGAGAGCTTGTTTCTCCGGGCCGGTCGATGTCGGCGATAACCGCCGCCAGACCGAAATCGTCACTTGCCTTATAGGCAAGAGTTAGCACGCTGCGCCGCGTTGCCTCCGGATTATCGGTCATTGTCACCGTCGGTGGCATATCATGAACGATACGTAGGCTCCACTTAGCAAGAAAATGCTTTCCCTGAGTAATCGTCAGTGAGGCATCGTCTTCGAGTGTTACATCAAGAGCGAATTCCGTATCGCTTTCCGCGGCGAACTCCGCTGCAGAACCGCCATGCCACAGCGTGGGAAGATGGCCACCACCATGCACGCGCGCCACCAGCACGCTGCCGGCAACGACGGCAATTGGCGCGCCATCCCCCTGGACCGGAGATTCGTCAACACCGATATCTCGTGCCTCGGTAAGGAAAACGGGTGCGAGACCTGTATAATCCGGCGGATCTATCCATGCAGTCAGTTTGCCCGGTCCGACCGCCGTGAAGACCGACATATCGGGCGTAAGCGCTTCGCCCAAGCGGGCGCTCAAGTGGTCACCGGCGCTCAACACTCCAACCAGCATAAGCAAGACGATGACCGCGCGCAGGGCGAAGGGATCACGCCGCCAGAGCGCGCTTTCTGGCCAGCCGACGTGCAACTTGCTGAGCAGCGTCTCCATGCGCCGGACATGACTGCGCCAGACCGCCCATGTTACTGGATCGTCCGCCTGCGCCGGGCGATCAAGCACGGTCGACAAGGGGCGATGATCGATAACGCTGACGCGCTCAAGACGACGGATGCCGGCTTCACGCGCCGGCAGCAGGAAAGCACCACGCCCGCGCCACAGCGTCCAAACGAGAGCGCCGGCAAAGGCCACGAGACCAAGCGCATGGAGCCAGCCGGGAAGATAGATCCAAAGCCCGAATACGGTAATCACCGCAAAGCCACCGATCACACCGAATCCTGGCAATAGGGCCGGCACAATACGCTCCCACGCCAGTGCGGCACGGCTTAGCGCTACCTTGCGCCGAAGTCCCGGCATGGCCGCTGGGCCACGACGCTTCACGGCGTTGTGCCTTCTTGCAACCAGTCCGGCAAGCAATCCAAGCCAAGAAGTGTCTCATATTTCATGCGCGGACGCACTTCTGCCCAGCGCTCACCGTCGATCAAAACTTCCGGAACCAGCAAACGGCCGTTATAGGTCGAGGCCATGACCGCGCCATAGGCGCCGGCCGAGCGAAAGGCGATCAGATCACCCGCGGAAAGCGGCGGCAAAGGCATCTGCGTGGCAAAGGTATCACCGGATTCACAAACCGGGCCGACCACATCGGCTGGTTCGAAGGGCACATCGGCGGTGGGTTGCGCAACCGCCGCGATGGCGTGTTGAGCGCCGTACATTGCCGGGCGTACGAGATCATTCATAGCCGCATCAACGATGATGAAACGCCGCTCTTCGGTCTCCTTCACGTAAATCACCCGTGCCAGCAAGATGCCCGCATTCCCGACAATCACGCGTCCCGGCTCCAGCACGATGCGGCAATCGAGCCCTTCGGTGAGCGCGAAGACCATCTCAGCATAAGCCGCCGGCGATGGCGGCGTCTCGTCGCCGTAAGGAATGCCAAGGCCACCACCGAGGTCGAGCCGACGAATAACATGGCCGTCGGCGCGTAAGGATTGCACGAGATCTATGGCACACTCAAACGCACGGCGAAATGGCTCAAGATCAGTCAGCTGCGAGCCGATATGCACGTCAACACCATCCACCTCCAGCCCTGGTAATGCTGCTGCAGCAGCATAGAGGGCGGGCGCTTGCCCGATGGCAACACCGAACTTATCACGGCGACGGCCGGTCGAAATCTTGTCGTGCGAGCCGGCGTCCACATCCGGATTAACACGTAGCGCGACCAGCGCCGTCGTCGACAGTGAAGCGGCAGTTTCCGACAAGGCCACCAGCTCGGGCTCGGATTCGACGTTGAAATGCGTCACCCCGGAGGACAAGGCGAAGGCCATTTCCTCGCGCGTCTTGCCGACCCCAGAATAAACGATCTTCTCCAGCGCCACGCCGGCAGCAAGCGCGCGGCGAATTTCGCCTTCCGAAACCACATCCGCGCCGGCGCCAAGCCTTGCCAGAGTGGCGATGACGGCCAAATTTCCGTTCGCCTTAACGGAATAGGCAACCAACGCGTCACGCCCGGCAAAGGCATCGGCTATGACCCGGTAATGGCGGCTGATAGTAGCGGTAGAATAACAATAGCAAGGGGTGCCTAATGCATCGGCAATGGCGGTAAGCGGCACGGATTCGGCGTGCAGCACGCCGTTACGATAGGCGAAATAGTCCACTAACGCTCGTCCTCGTTCGACGGCGACTTGGGATCACCCTTGCGGCCGCAGGCGACGATTAGTGCCGAGGCCAGCAGACCGAGGAGAACGCGGCGGCGGCTCATCGCCAACGCTTCCGCGTCCGCTCAATTGCGCCCCGCACCTGATCAGGCGCCGTGCCGCCATAGCTCACACGGCTCACCACCGACCGCGTGACTCCGAGCACCTCGAACACGCGCTCGTCTATGGCAGCCTCTACACCCTGCATGACGTCCAGGGGCAAGTCTGCAAGGTCACAATCCCGCTCCTCTGCTAGGCGCACCAGGCGTCCGGTCACACCATGGGCCTGACGGAAGGGCATGCCAAGCATCCGCACCAGCCAATCAGCCAGATCGGTCGCGGTGGTGTAGCCGACCCCCGCCATCGCATGCATGCGCGCTTCGTCGATCCGCATATCACCGATCATGCCAGCCGCCGCCCGGGTACAAAGAACAAGCGTATCAAGCGCATCGAAAACCGGCTCCTTGTCCTCCTGCATGTCCTTGGAATAGGCCAAGGGCAAGCCCTTTAGCGCCACCAGTAAAGATGTGAAAGCGCCCAAGATCCGACCGCTCTTGCCGCGCACCAGCTCAGCTGCATCGGGATTGCGCTTTTGCGGCATGATGCTGGAACCCGTGGTGAAGGCCTCACTGAGCTTCACGAAGGCAAAGCCCGGGCTCGACCAAACCACCAACTCCTCTGCCAGGCGCGATAGGTGCATCGCTGCAATGGAGGCAGCCGCCAAGACCTCCAGGGCGAAGTCCCGGTCAGAGACGGAATCGATGGAATTCTCGGTCGGCGCAGCGAAACCGAGCGCCTTCGCCGTCATCTCCCTGTCGATGGGAAACGATGTGCCGGCGAGTGCCGCGGCGCCGAGTGGGCATTGATTTAACCTGGTTCTGGCGTCGGCTAGCCGACCCCGGTCGCGCCCAAACATCTCCACGTAGGCCATCAGATGGTGGCCGAGCGTGACAGGCTGGGCCGGCTGCAAATGAGTGAAGCCGGGCATGACCGAGTCCGCATGCTCTTCCGCTCGCCGCAGCAGCGCGGCTTGCAGGTCGCAGAGCGCAGCATCACAATCTGCAATGGCCTCGCGCACCCAGAGCTTAAAATCGGTCGCCACTTGGTCGTTGCGCGAGCGCGCAGTGTGCAGCCGCTTGCCAGCTTCGCCGATAAGCTCCGTTAGCCGTGCCTCGATATTGAGATGCACGTCCTCGAGAGCAGGATCGAAGGTAAAATCGCCGGCCTCGATCTCCGCCTCGACGCTGTCGAGCCCCTCCTGGATAGCGGCGCCGTCGGCGGCATCGAGAATGCCGACGGCCACCAGCATCTCGGCATGAGCGCGCGAACCGGCGATGTCCTGAGCATAGAGACGCTTGTCGAACGCGACAGACGGGTTTATGCGAGCCATGATGTCGGCTGGCCCGCTTTTGAAGTGGCCGCCCCACATCGTCCGCGCGCTATCGCCAGCGGGCGGCGCCGGGGGGGTGTTGTCATCTTGGCTCATGGCCGGTCTCCGGTCTCGCTGGCGTGGGAGTGAATACCGATGCTAACAGGCAAACGCACAGCCCTTGCAGCACTCGCGGTCGTCGCCATCGCGGTGACAGCCATTCTCGCCGGAAAGTTCGAGGGATCAACCCCTGTGACAAGCGAATTGTTCCCGCGCCCAGCCGGGAGATTGCTCCCGTTCATCTGGCACGACGCGCCAAAACCCTTGCCCGAGATCGCCTTTGCGGCGCCTGACAAGACACCGGCAAGCTTCGGCGACTTCACAGGCGGCATAACGCTGGTCAATCTCTGGGCCACCTGGTGCGCTCCGTGCCTGCGCGAGATGCCTATGCTCGATGCGCTTGCGGGCACCGTAGAGGACCTCAAAGTCGTGGCTCTTAACCAGAACCGTGGTGGCATGGCGGTGGCCGGCCCCTTCTGGGAGGAAAAGGGCTTCGCCAATCTCGCCCTCTACCTCGACCCTACCTTCAGCGCAGCCGGAATGCTGGTTGAGCGCGGCCTGCCCCTCACTATTCTGCTCGATCGCGACGGTCAGGAAATCGCCCGCCTCGAAGGAATCGCCGAATGGGATGCCCCTGAGGTAATCGCCTATTTCCAAGTTCTAACAGCGAAGTAGTCGCAAATCTAAAATCCGATTTTAAATTTGTATGTTCCGGATCAAGCCGAAGCGGAGGGGCGAGATGAGACGCGGCCGTACCAGCCGGCGATATTGACCAACGACTCGGCGGGCTGAATCTTGATCCAGCCCGCAAAGTCGATGGCCACTAGTGCCGTAATGTCGGCAATCGAATAGCTCTCGCCAGCCACATAGGGGGTCTTGGCCAAAACCTCGTCAAGTCTCTCATAGAAACGGGACAAGCGCTCCTTGCCACGTTGGGCCAGATCCGGAATCTGCGCCACCGGATCGATACCAGGCAACGCCCGATCAGCAAAAGCTGGCACCGAGTTGCGAAAAGCCTCGCCAGCCGCGGCCATGCCGTCAAGCTCCATGCGGCGATTCCACATCTCAATGCGCGCGGCCTCCTCCGGCATGGCCCCCATCAGACACGGCTCGGGCTGCAGTCCCTCGAAATAGCGGCAGATGGCAACGGATTCAGAGATATGGCCGCCGTCATCAAGCTCAAGACAAGGCACGCCGCCCATGGGATTGCGTGCCAGAAATTCAGGCGTGTGCTGCTCGCGGTTCTGCAAGTCAATCTGCACTGTCGGCACATCGATGCCCTTCTCCGCAAGAAAGATGCGAACCCGGCGCGGATTGGGCGCCGCCTTGAATTCGTAAAGCTTCATCACTCGGTCCCCGTTCTTGCCAATGACGCCGCCGCCTCGTCGTCCCTCAGCGCCTTTTCAATCTCAGCTTTCAGGCCATCGTAGTCCTCGTGGGCCGGAAAGTGTGGAAATTCACTTCTCACTATCTCTGGCGCACGGAACAGGATACCCGTATCCGCTTGCCGTAGCATGGCGGTGTCATTGTAGGAATCACCGACGGCGACGGTACGAAAGTTCAGCGTCTGAAAGGCCTGCACCGCCTGACGCTTGGGGTCAACCTGGCGCAGCCGGTAGCCGTCGAGGGCGCCAACATTGTCGAAGGTCAGGTGGTGGCACATGAGCATGGGATGGCCGAGCTTAGCCACCAGCGGCTGCGCCAACTCGTAGAAAGTGTCCGACAGCACGGTCACCTGGCAGCGCCCATGCAACCAGTCGACAAACTCGCAAGCACCAGCCAAGGGATCGAGTGAAGCCGCGACGCTACGCAAATCCTCAAAGCCCAGGCCATTCTCACGCAACACCGAGAAACGGTACCGCATCAACACATCGTAATCGGGCTCGTCACGTGTCGTGCGGCACAGGGCTTCGATGCCGGTGCGCTTGGCCAGACCAACCCAGATCTCGGGCGTCAACACGCCCTCCATGTCGAGACAGGCTACGAACAACGATAAATCCCTTTGCAGATGAGACCGCGGAGTTCTATCAGGCCGAAACGGTTTCGACAGCCACGAAATGAAAGCCGGGGATGACACCAACCGGGACGTTGAGGTTTCGGCGCATCTTCTCGTCAAGGCTTTCTGGCGTGTCGAATGCCAGGCGACGCATCCCGTATGCCGCCAGGAAATCGTCGAGCTGCTCCGGCATGAGACCAAACTGCAGGGTCTCACCGCCGCGATCGAGCTCCGCCCGCAGTGAATCGAAGCTCTCATCCGCGTAGACGGAACGCGCCAGAAAAGTAAAGGCGAAGCGGCTGCCTATCGGCGCGTGATCGCGAACCAAGGCGAAGATAGACTCGACCTCGTGCGGGGTCAGATATTCCATCACACCCTCCGCCACAAAAATCGTCGGCAAAGTGCGATGGTAGCCCGCGCCGTAGAGACCCTCGCACACAGTTTGACGCCTGAAATCTATGCCGACGCGGCATACGCCAGTAGGCACTCCGTCGCCATCGGCGAGTACGCGGTCGCGAAAGGTAATAACGTCCTGTTGGTCAACCTCGAACACGGGCAAATCCGCGAGCTCATCGGCAAGGCGGAGTGACAGCGTGTCGCAACCGGCCCCGAAGATCACCAATTGCCGCATGCCGTCCGCCAAGGCGTCACGTACGGCTCCTTCGATCCAGGGCTTGCGGTACACGACATGGGTGATCAGGCCGTCCATGCCCTCTTCCCACTCGGCGATGAAGGTGGCACGCGCCTTGGCATCGTCGAGTGTTGCGAGCACGGGCCCAGCCTCGGCCGAAATCGCTGTGGCGAAGCGCTCAGCAAAGGGGTCCCGGAACATCTCAGCGTAAACCGGATCCTTACTGACCACGGCACAGGCCGTGGATATGAGCATGGCGCTCTTGCTGATCGGACTGTCGTCCGGTTGTCCGATTCCCCGAATAGTCATCACTCTACTCCCCGCCTTCTACCCCCCACCTACCGTGACGATCATCTGCTGTGGCGGCAAGACATAGAAGTGGTGGCTCGATCCCATGACGTACACATGACGGAACAGAAACCTGGCAAGACGCAGTTCGACACGCCCGAGGTCCGGCAGCAGCGCGCGCCTCGTCTCATCCGCTGACGACGAAAGCAGAAAATCCATGGCCAGCATCGGCCTATATTGAAAAAGCGTATCCTGCGTCAGCTTTGGTTCGTAGTCGGAAAATATCTCCTCCGGCGCCGGTGCCGCCGGGCCTCGTCAGTCGCATGGCCGGTAGGATGGCAAAGAGACAGGCGGCGATGATCGCGAGGCTACGCATAACATTCTCCATACGCCTTATGTGGTTTTACAATGCGGTTATGCGATCGCGCCTATCAACCGTGGAAACCACAGAACGAGCGCAGGGCTGAGGCTCGCTAGCACGATGACCACCAGGTGGCTGGCGAGAAACGGGGCCGATTCTTTGATCACCGCCTCGTAAGGCACTTCGGCGATGCGCGTCGCTGTCATCAGCGTCATGCCCACTGGCGGCGTGATATTGCCGAGATTCAGCGCCAGCAGCATGACCATGCCGAAATGCAGCGGATCGAATCCGAGACTGACCATCGCCGGGGCCAGCACCGGCGCGGCCACGACCACCGCCGGCAACACGTCGATGACCATGCCAAGCGCGATCAGCAAGAGATCAACGACCAGGATCTGCACAACGGGATCGGTGCTGACGAGTCGAATGGCCTCGGCCGCCTCGCGGGCCACGCCGGAGCGCGTCACGGCCCAGCCGAGCACGGTCGAGGCGCCGAGCAGCAGGAACACCACGCCAGAGAAGCTCACCGTGTTCACCAGAGCCTCGCGCAAGGCAGCGCGATCGAGGCTGCGATAGGCGAAGAGGCCAAGCGCTAGAGAATAGGCTGCTCCCAGCGCTCCGGCCTCGGTCAGGGTCGTGAGGCCGCCAAGAATGCCACCAACGATTATAATCGGAATGCCGAAGGCGGGCAGCGTAGCAATCCCCGTAACTAGGATGCGCCGTATGCGGATCTCCTCATGGCCGGCATAGCCGCGCCGCCACGACACCCAACCGCTGGCCACCAGCAGCGCGGCCGCCATCAGCAGTCCCGGCACGATGCCCGCCGCGAAGAGCTGTAACACCGAGATGTCGCGCAGCGTCGTCGCATAGACGATCATGATCACGCTCGGTGGGATAATCGGCCCGATAATCGACGAGCAGGCCGTGACCGCAGCACTGTAGGCGGCACCATAGCCCTCGCGCTTCATGGTCGGGATCAGGGTCTTGCCGATGGCAACCGTGTCGGTAACAGCCGCACCGGTGATGCCTGCGAAAAAGACGCTAACCACGATATTGACGTGGCTGAGCGCGCCGGGGAGCTTCCCAAACAGGCTGTTAGCGAAGGCAACCATGCGCTCGGTCAGTCCCGAACGATTCATAATCTCGGCCGTGAAGACGAAGTAGGGCACGGCAATCAGCACGAAGCCCGAGACCCCGGAAAAGAAGCGGTCGGCCACGATCTCGAGATAGCCTAGGCCACCGATCGAGACAGCCCCAACCAGACCGGAAACGACCATCACCAGCCCGATCGGCACGCCGACGACAAGCAGGCCCACGAAAACGCCGAGCGCCCAGCTCACAGATCAGCTCCCAGAAGCAACGAGCCTTGCACCAGGTGCACGAACAGCACCAGTCCCGCCACCGGCACCGAAGCCGTGACCCATCGCGCCGGCACCTGCAGAAAGTCTGAGACCATAATCAGTTCGTTGGAATCGACGAAGAAGCCAAAGCCGTACCAAACCAATGCCAGGCAGAAGCCGGCAACCAGAAGCAGCCCGATCGCCGAAAACTGACGTCGCACAGGCATCGGTAGTCGCGCAGCAAACATTACCATGGCAATATGCTCGCCACGCTTGAAGGCAACGGTGACGCTTAGCATCGCGATCCAGGGTAGGATCAGGCGCGCCAGAGACGTGCCCCAGGTCAGGGCGTGGCCGGTCACGATCTGCCAAGCGATGCCGTACAGCGATATGGAGAACATGATCGCGATCAGCACGCCACACAGCACCATCACCGCCCTATCCAGGCGGTCGCTGAACAATCTCAGGCGGGCGAACACGACTAGCGCAGATAAGTGTCGACACTCTGGCTTCTTAACTCGGCCCCGACGCGTTCGACTTCCGACCAAAGCGCCTCGACCTCGGCCGCAGAAATGCCAAAACCCTCGGTGATCCAGCTCTTAAAAGCGGGGCGGGTGATATCGCGCATACGCCCGCGCTCGGCGTCATCAAGCACGTGACAGGCTTCGAACTCGCGGCACGACACAGCCCAGCCCAACACCGCCTGGTGCGCGGCGATGCCATGGGCGATGGCAATCGATTCCCGTGCCGATTCGACGACGGCGTGACGGTGCTGGACGGGCAACTCGTTGAGCCAGGCCTCACTGACCATCCAGGTAATCGTGTTGTACACATGTCCGGTCCAGGTAGTGTAGTCGTTGACCTCCCACAGATTGAAGCCCAACGAGACCACCGGCGCATTGAACTGACCGTCAGCGAGCCCTGTGGTGAGCGCGGTAATCACCTCGCCCCAGGGCAGCGGCGTGGCCGAGGCCCCTAAGGCACGCATGGTGGCGATATGTGCCGGATTCTCCTCGACACGAATATTGAGGCCGGCGAAGTCCTCGACGCTGGTGATCAGGCGCTTGTTATTGGTCATGGCGACAAACCCGCCACCGTCGTCGAAGGTGCCAAGATAGCGCAGGCCGGTGTCGGCAACGCTCGGACGCATGAAGTCGGCGAACCATGCGGAATCAAAAAAGCCCCAAGCTTGGGCGTAGGAATCAAACAAGAACGGTGTGGCAACAATTTGGTAGCGCTTGTAGAACGACGACATGGCGCCGGACGAGAGCAGCGCCGACTGCACGATGCGCCCCTTCTGAGCCTGCTTGCCGGTTTCAACCTCGGAACCGAGCGCGCCGCTGCCGAATATCTCTACTATCACCTCGCCGCCCGTGCGCTCGCCCACCAAGCGGGCAAAGTGGTGCAAGGCGGGCGCGACCTCATTGTTTTCCAGGCTATCCGGGTAGAGGTGCGCGATCGTCATGGTTTGAGCGGCCTCGGCCACCTGAGCCGATACGGCGCTGCAAAGCACGGCTACGGCCGCGACGTGAATAAGGCTGCGCGACATTTTGTCCTCCATTGATGATCTGTCCGGCCACGCTAAAGTATTACAATGGCGCCGTTGGCGGCAAAGGGCGTTTTGACCCACGTAGACACTTCCGGCACCATAGCCCGCATACTGCCAGACGCCTGGCCCGGCGGGGAAAGAGAATAGCAGTAGCATGACTTGTCGCGGATACCAGCCGGCCGCCAGCCAAAACCGAGGCTAGAGCTGGGTTCGACTGCGCGAAAAGGCCGCCTCAGGAGATTGGATCCAAAACGCTGCTGGGGAGTGGATCCGCAAGCTGCAATCCGTGGCTCAAAGCAACTTTCCCTCGAACGGGTGCCAACCCTTTGCGTGCACTATCTCCACCACCCACAGATCCGGGTCGCGGTCAATAGCGCGCGCGATATACGCGTCAGCCTCTTCCTCGGTGACGCTCTCTCCGGATAGTGCCGCAATCCAGGCCCGCGCACCATCAACATCGCGCGTTTGAGAGAGCACGCGGCAACCGTTTGCACCTTGGTTGAGCTTGAGAAGCAGCATGCCACCGTGGGGGTCCCCCTTGCGCAGGACGTAGACCGGAACGGCCTCGGCCATACAGCGGCGCAAATGGGCCTGCATCCACAGCTCCGTCGGCAGGCGGGCCTCCTCCATTTTAGTTAGTGATGGCTGCCATCCAGCCGATGTTGGAGATCGGCTCGTGGGTGATGTTGACGCTGCGGGCCACAACATAGACGCCGCTCATCACACCGAGGACGACCACCGACGCATTAGTATTAGCTTGCTTAGCCAAGAAGAACGATACGGCCACACACAGAGCTCTGACAGACAATCGCGTCACGGCGTTCCTAACATTCTAATGTAGCTTAAGATGCCACCACCAGTTCGCGTCGAAAAACAAAATTAAAAATCCCGCAACGGCCGTCACCATGAAACTGCGCAGTCAATTCTCGCTTCGTTGCGGATTGTTGGCGATCTCACAGAAAGCGGGTAGGCCTACTAACCACACATTCACCTGATTATCCCTCACAACGTGGCATTCGACACAGATGTCGTCGCCGATTAAGCCACCATTCTATGGGGTTTCGATTTCCGTATTGCCGGCATGTTGAACACACCACCACCTAGGCTACGACAATTGCCGCCGTTCTCGTTCGTACGCTCCCGCTATTTTCCAAATAACTTTATCTGAGGTGTGTCGTCAATGCCTCAACTTGGATCAGATACCCCGCCTCAAACGCCCTTGTATTGCGCGCTTCCAATGCGTCGAAATGGGCTGCAACCCTCATGACAGGGCGCGCAGAAGGAAGCAATTTTCACCTATAAGACCGGACCGCCGGCAATTGCATTTTCCGGATGACAGAAGGCGACTGCTAAGGCGCCATCCCACTCAAATAGGGTCCCAACCGAAGACATTGGTTGTCACATCGAGACCATGGAACGAGGCCGAAAGCGCCGGCATCGCGTGCTCAGCGACACTCGCGGGGGTCCAGCCCTCACCACGATGGACGGAGCGCACGGGGCGCGGCTGGCTCATGAGGAAGATCTCGTTGTTGCGCACGGCAAAAATCTGACCACTGACCCCCTCTTCGCTCGCCCGGTCGCTAACCAGATAGGTGGCGAGAGGTGCGATTTTGTCCGGAGTCATCGCCTTCAGACGCGCGATTCTGGCGGCCTGGGAGTCGTCAGTGATGGGGATGGTGCCGATCATGCGGCTCCAAGCGAAGGGCGATATGCAGTTCGAGCGCACACCGAAGCGCGCCATATCCAGCGCGATCGACTTCGATAGCCCGACGATACCAAGCTTTGCCGCAGAGTAGTTAGCCTGTCCGACATTTCCGATCAGACCAGAAGTCGATGTCATAAAGACGAAAGCGCCGCCGCCTTGCTCTCGAAAACGTGTCGCCGCGGCACGGCTGACATTAAAGCTACCCTTGAGATGAACCGAGATTACGGCATCCCAGTCCGCCTCGCTCATCTTGTGAAAAATACCGTCGCGCAGAATGCCGGCATTGCTGACTACCGCATCGAGCCCCCCGAAGGAATCGACAGCTTGGGCAACCATGGCTTCGGCAGCCTCTGGATCGGTGACGCTGTCGAAATTGGCCACGGCCTCACCACCAGCAACGGCAATCTCGTCGACCACCTCAAGCGCCGGCACTTTATCCTCGCCCTCGCCCTTCTCGGTGCCGCCGAGATCATTAACGACCACACGCGCACCCTCACCTGCCATCATGATAGCCATGGCGCGGCCGATACCCCGGCCTGCGCCCGAAATTAATACCCTCTTGCCTGCCAGCATGCCGCCTTTAGCCATCGTCCTCTCCCTTGCGCAACAGCCACAGAAATCCAGCCGCAGCATTGATCCTAGTTGGCTCCGCTAACGAGTGCCAGTCGCGGGTTACGGAATATAAAATGAGGCTTTGGAGCGCTTCAGGTCGAGATCGTGGCAATCCTCGTAACCGGAGGCTATCGGCCTGCCCAAGGCGCACCTCGATTCTGTGTAGAAGCAAACAGGCTGCCGTCCACTGACAGCCACCCGCTATCGAAACGAATGAGGACCTCCTTATCACAAACGGCTGACAGGCCGACAACCGAGGGGCTAAGCTGGTACACAACGAACCGGGGATCTTCATATTGCCGTAGGAACCCGTCTCAAAACCGAATCCGTATGGATGCCCAACAGGTTGATCCACGCTCATCCAGGACCGTCGTGAATAATCCAGGCTAAGAGGGAACGTCATGCAATTCGGAATAATGTATCTGTTCAGCGAGTTTGGCAAAAAGCCGCAGGCCCAGGTATTCAAGGAATTTCTCGAAGAAGTGGAACTGGCGGAGGAGTTGGGATTCGATTCAGTCTGGCTGCCAGAGCACCATTTCTCGGTTTACGGCATGCTGGGCGATACCCTAACCCTAGCCGCCGCCATCGCCCAGCGCACCAAACGGATTAAGATCGGCACCGCCGTCGTTCTTTTATCTCTACAGCACCCGGTACGGGTGGCCGAGCAGGCCGCTCTGGTGGATTGCCTGAGCGAGGGCCGGCTGTTGCTGGGCGTTGGTCGGGCTTACCAGCCGGGCGAATTCGCTGGTTTTGGCTTGGATCCGTCTGACTCCCGCGAACGTTTCTTCGAAGCCATGGAGATCCTGCTGAAATGCTTCAGCAGCGAGACCTTCTCGCACCAAGGACAGTTCTGGTCCTGCAACGACGTGCAACTATTTCCCAAACCGGTGCAACAGCCCCATCCGCCTATGTACATGGCCGCCGTGTCGCCGCCGTCGTACCAGTTAGCGGCGCAGAGAGGCCTGTCGATCCTGCGAGCGCCCCGCTTTACTTCATTGGAATTAGTGCAGGAGCAATGGGGCGAGTACACCAAATATATGAATGACGCTGGTCGCGACCCGATGAACCAGGATCAACCAATGTTGATGCAGACCTTCGTCGCCGAGACAGAAGCCGAGGCCAAGGACACGGCCGAGCCCCATGCCATGTGGTACCATGAACTGTTTCAGAAGGTACTGCCGGGCGCGCCGGGCAAAAAGATCCACTCCAGTTACGAGATTTACGACAAAGTGCGCCAAGCCCACGCCAAGGTCACATACGAGGACCTTGCTAGTTGGGGCAGCGCCTTTGGCACTCCGCAACAGGTGGCCGAGCGTATTCTCACTTATGCTACCGAGGCCGGCGTCAATCATTGGATGGCGGAGATGAAGTTCGGTGGCATGGGTCATGAGGAGACCAAACGGTCGATGCGGTTGTTCGCGGCAGAGGTCATGCCCAGGGTGCGCGAGGTGCTGGCCGCGCAAGCAGTCTGACAATGCACCGCGTGGTTCGACCACGGTCTGATGTGCGCCATGGGCTAAGGTATTTTTCGGGAACCACGGGCAAGCCATGCCTGGGCTGGCATCGCCGCTCTTAAAGGCGACGCTCACCGTGGTGGTGGCAGTGCTCGCTGGTCAGGGCCGTCAAATGTTCGGGATCCAGCTGCGGTACGGCTGTGGCACGCTCGCAGTATGCACCGTGGCGGTGGGGGCCTCAGATTCATCGTTCTCCCTATTGAGTCCTACCGCAAGCGCTGCTGATCGGCAGCCTGTTCCAAACGCCAGACGCGAGTTCTACGAAGTCATAAAAACGGTGGCGGAAACTGGCCGCGGACCACGGAGGCAAACCCCGAGCATAGGCTGCTGGATCAAAATGGCAGAACGCGGCTTGTCGCCTGTCAAATACCGTCGGGATTTCCGACTTCTATCTCGCCAAAGGAAATGATGCGTCCGTTGTCATCGGTAAAGGTGATGACGCCCTCATTCTCGTTGACAGTAGCACACGAGCTGATCCAACGAAAATTTTCCCACTCGACGCAAAGCTGACCCAGATCGTTGACCCACCAGCGGCCATCAGATTTCGAAACGGTGCTACCAATACCGCTCAGCTCCGCCCTCACCCGGCCGTTCACCGCGTGAAACATGACATAACTGGTTTCGTCGTTAGGATTGAAGCCATAGACGGTATTGCCACGCAGCAAAGCAGTCACCTCGTCAGAGCTCAAGCGCTTCGGCCGCGCTTCGGCATTGGAGACGATGCTCGATAGTGCGACGGCCAGCAAGAGCGCTACGGTCGAAAGTTTGCTCAAGAATTTCATTATCACCGCCGTTTCCGGCCATGTGCACTGGCTCTACAATATGGCCGCGGCAGGTACGAGTTCAAGAAGCCCCGTGGACGGTGGAACCCCGCCCCACAGACCGCGACACTATATTCCCATGGCATCGTGGGAGGTCATCCGAGCCATGAGCCCGAGGTAAGATCACAGGACCGCGAACGCAGGCGCCAACCCTGGCAGGCGCGCCACGCTTTTGGGCACAACAACTTTGATCGCGTCGACCACCTTGCTCAAAACCGCCTAGCCCACAATGCCTAACCGCGCAAAACTATCTCGAACGAGAAGTAAATGACTTGCAGCACAAAAATGGTGCGCCGATTTCCACAAATGCATCCCCTATTCAAGAGAGCGCTTGAGGTGCGGCACATGTATCACCGTCTGCCCCTATACGCGACCTCTCGTCGCACCACAACTGATCGAAAGGTGACCCGAAGACGTGCGCCACCGCCGCTCACGGGGTGGTGGGCGATGACGGGATCGAACCGCCGACCTCCTCGGTGTAAACGAGGCGCTCTCCCAGCTGAGCTAATCGCCCGGCAATCAACGGGCCGCGACCGGACCCAGAAAAAATAATGCCGGCCTCCGCGAAGAGGCCGGCATGTTTCTTCTTACCGTCTCTTTTCTCAGCTAGTTGACCGCACTCTTCAGGCCTTTGCCGGCCCTAAACTTTGGCTGGTTTGAAGCTGCAATCAAGATCTTGTCACCGGTGCGAGGATTCCTACCTTGCGACGCCGCGCGACGAGTAACGCTGAACGTGCCGAAGCCGACCAAGCGTACATCTTCCTTTCTTTTTAGCGCCGCAGTAATTGTATCCAATATCGCATCAACTGCCCCTGACGCATCAGATTTCGACAGATTGGCCGCGTCGGCAACTGCCCCGATGAGTTCGTTTTTGTTCACAAGCGGGCCCCCCTATTGCTGAAACTAGACTCTCGGAAACTTGGCGGCTACAGACCGCTATCCCATTGATCACACTCTACGGCGAGCCCAACAATGCGTCAATTCAAACATCCCCTAAAACTCCTGCTAAATCCGGTTTTAATGTGTTAGGACAGAATCGTCCCCACCCTCGTCGTTATCGATCGCCACTGATGCGGCCTCCGCCTCGTCCCATTCGACGGGAACAGGCCGGCCGGTCAACGCATGCTCAAGTACTTCGCCGACCATCACCACAGGAATGATCGTGAGCTTCCGCTTCACGTTTTCCGGGATATCGGCCAAATCTTTCTCGTTTTCCTTGGGGATCAGCACAGTCGTCATTCCGCCACGTAAGGCAGCGAGCAGCTTCTCCTTCAAACCGCCGATCGGAAGCACCCGCCCGCGCAAAGTCACCTCCCCTGTCATGGCGATATCATGGCGCACACTGATTCCGGTGAGGGCCGAGACGATGGACGTAGCAATCGCGATACCCGCTGACGGACCGTCCTTGGGAATCGCACCCTCCGGCACGTGGACGTGCAAATCGCGCTTCTCAAACAAAGGCGGCTCGATGCCGAACTCGGTGGCACGCGAGCGCACATAGGAAACCGCCGCCTGCACCGATTCCTGCATCACATCACCAAGCTGGCCGGTGATCGTGCGCCGCCCCTTACCTGGCATAACCGCCGTTTCGATCGATAACAGTTCACCGCCCGTATCCGTGTAAGCAAGCCCCGTCACCACGCCGGTAAGCGGCTCGCTATCCGCCTCTCCGTGCCGGTACTTCGGCACACCGGCGTACTTCGCAAGGTTGCGCCGGGTGACCTTGACCTTATGCTCCTCACCTTCCTTGCGCGTCTCAACCGATTTGCCGTCGGCCACGGCGAGCAGGATCTCCTTCACCGCCTTGCGGGTCAGATTGGCGATCTCACGCTCGAGATTGCGCACCCCGGCCTCACGCGTATAAAGGCGAACAATATCGCGCAGCGCCTCGTCAGAGATGGACCATTCGCCGTCCTTAAGGCCGTGGCGCTCGACCTGCTTCGGGATCAGGTGGCGCCTGGCGATCTCGATCTTCTCTTCCTCCGTATAGCCGCCAAGCCGAATGGTCTCCATGCGGTCGAGCAAGGCCGGCGGAATGCGCAGCGTGTTCGCCGTGGTGATGAACATGACCTCGCTGAGATCGTAGTCGACCTCTAGATAATGGTCGTTGAAGGCCAGGTTCTGCTCCGGATCCAACACCTCCAGCAGCGCCGCTGCCGGATCGCCGCGAAAATCTGCCCCTATCTTGTCAATCTCGTCGAGTAGGAACAGGGGGTTGGAGGACTTCACCTTCTTCATGCCCTGGATGATCTTGCCGGGCAAAGAACCGATATAGGTCCGGCGATGGCCGCGGATCTCAGCCTCGTCGCGCACGCCACCCAGACTGATGCGCACGAAGTTGCGCGCCGTGGCGCGCGCGATCGATTTGCCGAGCGAGGTTTTACCGACGCCCGGCGGTCCCACCAGGCATAGAATGGGTCCGCGCATCTTCTTGGCCCTGAGCTGAACTGCCAGATATTCGACGATGCGCTCTTTCACTCGCACCAGTCCATAATGATCCTCGTCCAGGATTGCCTGGGCGCGCACCAGATCCTTCTTGATACGTGTGCGTTTCTTCCAGGGGATCGACAGCATCCAGTCGAGGTAATTGCGCACGACCGTAGCTTCTGCTGACATCGGGCTCATATTGCGCAGCTTATTGAGTTCGCTGAGCGATTTCTCTCGCGCCTCGGCACTGAGCTTAGTCTTTTCAATCGCCTCTTCCAGCTCGGCGATCTCGTCCTTGCCGTCCTCGCCCTCGCCGAGTTCTTTCTGGATCGCCTTCATCTGCTCGTTGAGGTAATACTCGCGCTGGGTCTTCTCCATTTGCCGCTTGACCCGCGAGCGGATGCGCTTCTCGACTTGCATGACGCCGATCTCGCCTTCGATCATGGCGTAGACGCGCTCCAGGCGCTCGCGTACGGATTCTATCTCAAGCAGTTCCTGCTTCTCAGCAATCTTGATCGCGAGATGCGAGGCGATAGTGTCGATCAGCCGGCTAGGCTCCTCGATCTGATTGAGCGAGACCAGAACCTCCGGCGGCACCTTCTTGTTGAGCTTGACATAATTCTCAAACTGCGAGGTGACCGCGCGTGCCAGGGCTTCGATCTCGGCCGGATCCTCCTCGTGCTCGTCCATGAGCACGGCGAGGGCCTCGAAATAGTCGTCGATACGAGTATAGCGCTCGATCGTCGCGCGAGAGCCGCCTTCGACCAGGACCTTGACCGTACCGTCTGGCAGCTTTAGCAGCTGCAGCACCGTGCCGACGGTGCCGACCGCAAAAATTTCATCGGTCGATGGATCGTCCATGCCGGCATCGCGTTGGGTGACGAGCAGAATTTGCTTGTCGTTCTTCATAACCTCTTCCAGCGCGCGCACAGATTTGTCACGGCCCACGAAGAGCGGCACGATCATGTGAGGAAACACCACGATATCGCGCAGGGGAAGAACGGGATAGAGGGTCGCAGGAGATGGTTTTGTCATCAGTCTCGCACCGTCACTGGCCCCGGCGGACACCGGAGCAATGCCGCCGACCGGTCGGCCGTGCGGGATACACTTAGGTGGCGGTAACGAGCCGATTCGTCAAGTCCGCTGCGGACTTGATTACGATGCGGTGGACTTTACATCTTCCGTGCGATCGGCATAAATCTGCAGCGGGCTCGCGCGACCCTCAACCACCTTGCGATTGATCACCACCTCCTCAACCCCGTCGAGGTCAGGCAGATCGTACATGGTATCGAGCAGAATGCTCTCCAGAATAGAGCGCAAGCCCCTGGCACCGGTCTTGAGCGCAATCGCCTTTTGCGCGATGCCGCCGAGGGCATCATCGGAGAAGGCGAGCTGCACGCTCTCCATATCGAACAAGCGTTGATACTGTTTGATCAGGGCGTTCTTGGGTAGCGTCAGGATCTTCACCAGCGCATCCTCGTCGAGATCCTCGAGGGTCGCGATAACCGGCAGGCGGCCGACAAATTCTGGGATCAAGCCAAACTTGAGCAGATCCTCAGGCTCGATACGACGCAGAATCTCGCCCGTTTTGGCTTCCTCCTTGGCGCGCACATCAGCGCCGAAGCCGATTGAGGTGCCGCGGCCGCGCTGTGAGATGATTTTGTCAAGGCCCGAGAAGGCACCACCGCAGATGAACAGAATATTGGTAGTATCGACCTGCAGGAACTCCTGCTGAGGGTGCTTGCGGCCGCCCTGCGGCGGCACGCTGGCGATAGTTCCTTCCATGATCTTGAGCAGGGCCTGCTGCACGCCTTCGCCCGAGACGTCGCGGGTGATCGACGGATTGTCGGACTTGCGGCTGATCTTGTCGATCTCGTCGATATAGACGATGCCGCGCTGTGCCCGCTCGACGTTGTAGTCGGCGGATTGCAGCAGCTTGAGGATGATGTTCTCGACATCCTCGCCGACATAGCCGGCCTCGGTCAGCGTCGTTGCGTCGGCCATAGTGAAGGGCACGTCGAGGATGCGCGCCAGCGTTTGTGCCAGCAGCGTCTTGCCGCAGCCGGTCGGACCGATCAGCAGAATGTTCGACTTGGCTAGCTCAACATCGTTGTTCTTCGCGCCATGGGCCAGGCGCTTGTAGTGGTTATGCACAGCCACCGAGAGCACGCGCTTGGCATGGTTCTGGCCGATCACGTAGTCGTCGAGGATAGTGCAGATATCGATCGGCGTCGGCACGCCGTCACGCGTCTTGACGAGGTTGTTCTTGTGCTCCTCACGGATAATGTCCATGCAAAGCTCGACGCATTCGTCGCAGATGAACACGGTCGGTCCCGCGATGAGCTTGCGCACCTCATGCTGGCTCTTACCGCAGAAAGAGCAGTAAAGCGTGTTCTTCGATTCGGCGTCGGTTGGCTTGTTCATATAGATCTCAACGCTAGTCGCGTGCGCGAATCGCCGATGCTAGACGCGGCATACACCAAACAACAACCATAGACTGAGTGCACGGTGCCGCAAATGCAAAATCGTACTGGAGTGGTTGCGTCCAAGCCACACCTCAGCTCCCAGAATCCTCTTCTTCCGGCGTCGGGCGGCTGGTGACGACTTCGTCGATGAGCCCGAACTCCTTCGCCGCCTCTGGCATCAGGAAGCGGTCGCGCTCCATCGCTTTTTCGATGTCCGTGAGCTTCTGGCCGGTATGGCGGGCGTAAATCTCGTTGAGTCGGCTACGCAGCGCCAAGATCTCCTTGGCATGTATTTCGATATCTGTGGCCTGACCCTGAAAGCCGCCGGAAGGCTGGTGAATCAAGATACGCGCGTTTGGCAGTGAGTGGCGCATGCCAGGAGTTCCGGCGGCCAGCAGCAATGACCCCATGGACGCAGCCTGGCCAATGCACAGGGTCGAGACAGCCGGGCGGATGTATTGCATGGTGTCGTAAATCGCCAGGCCCGAGGTGACGACGCCACCCGGCGAGTTGATATAGAGGGCGATGTCCTTGGTTGGGTTCTCCGATTCAAGATAGAGCAGCTGCGCCGTGACCAATGATGCCACCAGATCATCAACCGCGCCCGTAACAAAGATGATGCGCTCCTTGAGCAGGCGCGAATAGATATCATAGGCCCGCTCGCCACGGTTGGTCTGCTCCACCACCATGGGCACCAGCGCGTTCATAGTGGTCTCGATGGGATCCCTCATCGTCTCTACTCCGCTTTCGCGTCAGCGTCCTCTGGATCGGCAAAGAGTTCTTCCCCAGTCGCCGCCTTTTCCTCGACATTGGCCATCTCGATAATGAAGTCGATCACCTTGTCCTCATAGAGCGGCGCCTGCAACTCACTCATGGCCTGCTGATTGCTGCGGAAATAGTCGAAGACCTGCTGCTCTTGGCCAGGATGGCGGCGGGCCTGGTCCATGACCGCGCGGTTGAGTTCTTCCTGGGGCACGACAATCTCGTTGCGCTGGCCAATCTCAGACAGCAGCAGGCCCAGACGGATGCGGCGCTCAGCGATGTGGCGGTATTCCTCGCGCGCTTCCTCCTCGGTCTCGTCCATGTCGTCCCAGGTCTTGTTCTCGTGCTCCATGTCGTGGGTGATCTGTTGCCAGATCGACTCGAACTCCCGCTCCAGCATGCCCGGCGGGACTTCGAAGTCGTGCTCCGCGGCAAGCTTGTCAAGGATGTCCCGCTTGAGGCGCGTGCGCGAGGCAGTGCCGTAGTCGCGATCAATCTGATCGCGCACGGCCGTACGCAGGGCAGCCAAATCGTCGAGCCCCATGCGCTCGGCGAGCGCATCATCGACCGCAGTTTTCTTGCGTTCGAGAAGTTGATGCACCTTGACCTCGAAAACCGCGTCCTTGCCAGCCACGGCCTCGCCCGGATAGTCCTCCGGGAAGGTCACCGTGACCTCGACATCATCGCCAACCTTGACGCCGATCAGTTGCTCCTCGAAGCCTGGCACCAGAGAATTCGAGCCGATCTCGATTTGGAACTCCTCAGCGCTACCGCCCTCGAACGCCTCGCCATCAATACGGCCGACGAAGTCGATGCGCAGGGCGTCGCCTTCAGCCGCATCGCGCACTTCCTCGACAACCTCGAAGTCCTTCTGCTCGTCAGCAATCTTCTGTACCGCCTCGTCGACGGTGTCGTCGCCCACCTCGACCTTGAGACGGGTGACCTCTATGCCCTTGAAATCGCCGGGCTCGATATCGGGCAAGGTCTCCAGCGACAGAGTGTATTCGAGGTCGGCACCGTTCTCGAACTCGCCCATGTCGACCTCGGGTTTCATTGCCGGGCGCACGCTATGGTCCATCATGGCCTGTTCTGACGACTTGTTGATCGCCTCGGACAGCACCTCGTCCATCACCGCCTTTTCGAAACGCTTGCGTAGCAACGCCAAAGGCGCCTTGCCAGGCCGAAAGCCCTTGATTTCCGCGGTTTCCTGTATAGTCGACAGCTTCTCGACGATCTGCGACTCAATCTCGTCGGCGGGCACGATCACCTTGTATTCGCGCTTCAGACCCTCCGAGAGTGTTTCCGTTACCTGCATGACGAACTCTGTTGTGATTGCCGAAAAGACGACCCCTAGGCGTATGGTGCGGGCGAAGGGACTCGAACCCCCACGGCCTTACGGCCACCAGGACCTAAACCTGGCGCGTCTACCAGTTCCGCCACGCCCGCCGACACCGGAGCCAGGCCGACCCCCGCACCTGCGGGAGGGCGCGCAACATGTAGCCCTTCGTCGGGCGAAGACCAAGCAAAACTTACAGGCGGGACAGACAGGCCTGAGCCGCAGCATCGATGATGGCGTCTTTGTCGACGCCGTGGACACGGTAAAGGTCGGACAGGTTGCCCGACTCCCCGAAGGAGGAGACGCCGAGTGGCTGCACGCGATGACCGGCCACCGAGCCGAGCCAGGCCAAAGTCGAAGGATGCCCATCGAGAACTGTCACCAACGCCGCATTCGGCGCCAGATCAGCGAGCAGACGCTCGATGGGCGCGACGACCGTGCTCTCGCCGGACTGACGGCCGCGTCTTGCCTCCTCCCAACCGCGATATAGGCGGTCAGCAGATGGCACGGCGAGCAAGCCTACTCCCGGTATATCCCCGGCGATCGCAGCATGGGCCTCAACCACCTGAGGGGCCACGGCACCGCAATAAATGATGGCAATCTCCGTGCCCAACTCCGGCGCAACCTGCCAGTAGGCGCCGTCAAGCACCGCACTAGCGTCCATCTCGCGCTTGGGCTGAGCGATCGATCGGGTCGAAAGACGCAGATAGACGGAACCGCCATCATCATCCTGAATATGATCAAAACTCCAACGCATTATAGTGGAAAGCTCATCCACAAAAGCAGGTTCAAAATAGGTTAGGTTCGGTTGCGCAATGCCCATCGGTGGCGTGCCCAGGGACTGATGCGCACCACCCTCGGGCGCCAAGGTTATGCCGGACGGCGTGCCGATCAGCATGAAACGGGCGTCCTGATAGCAGGCGTAGACCATGGCGTCCTGGCCGCGCGCGATGAAGGGATCGTAGAGCGCGCCGATGGGCAGCAACCGCGTGCCGAACATCTCCGCCGACAGCCCCAGCGCGGCCAGCGTGAGGAACAGGTTGTTCTCAGCGATGCCGAGTTCAATATGCTGCCCCGTGGGTGATGCCGTCCAGCGCTGGGCCGAGACCACCTGCTCAGCCCGGAAGATATCGGCACGCTCGTGGCGGTCGAAGATCTGGCGTTGGTTAACCCAGCCGCCGAGATTGGTCGACACAGTGACGTCGGGCGAGGTTGTAATGAGGCGTCGAGCCAGCGCACTGTCACCGCGGCCGATGTCGTTGAGAATGCGACCGAAGGCCTCCTGGGTTGAGGCCGTCTCCTTCACAGAAACCTCCAAGCTATCGGGGACCGCCACTCGTGGCGCGGCGAAGCGTCGCCTTACATCCGCCGCAAACGGCGCCGCATCGATCGCTGCCTGCAAGACCCCCGGCGCCAGGTTGAGCCCGGCAAACCGCTCCCACTCCTCACCGTCGCCAATGGCGTTCATGGCCTTGAAGTGCGCCATCTGCTCCGATGTCATGAGACCGGAATGGTTGTCCTTATGGCCTTCCAGGGGCAGCCCCTTACCCTTGACCGTATAGGCGATGATAGCCTGGGGCCGGTCGCTCTCAGCAGCCTTTGCGTATGCTTCGAGCACGGTTTCCAAATCGTGGCCCGCGAGATTGGTCATCAGCGCATGCAGGGCATCGTCATCGTGATCGTCGAGCAGCGCCTTGATGCCGGCAGTATCGCCGAGATCGCGCCTGAGATGCTCGCGCCAGGCGGCGGCGCCCTTGAAGGTCAGCGCCGAATAGAGTTGGTTCGGGCAGCTGTCGATCCAGTCGAGCAACGCCTCGCCACCCGGACGCGGCGCCTGAGCCTGCAAGAGTTTGCCGTACTTGATGGTTTGCACGTCCCAGTTCATCGACGAGAACAGCCCGTCGAGCCGATTGAACAGACGATCGGTGACAACGCTATCGAGGCTCTGGCGGTTGTAGTCGATGATCCACCAACAGTTCCGCACGTCGTGCTTCCAACTCTCCAGCAGGGTCTCGAAGACCACGCCTTCGTCGAGTTCGGCATCGCCGAAGAGTGCAATCATGCGCCCGTCGTGGGACCAGTCCTCGTGCTCCAGGCCGTGCAAGCGGAGATAGTCCTGGGTCAGCGAAGCGAAGACTGTCATAGCACCACCCAAGCCCACCGAGCCGGTGGAAAAATCCACGTCGTCCTCATCCTTGGTGCGCGAGGGATAGGGCTGGGCGCCGCCGAAGCCACGAAAACGTGCCATCTGGTCTTGTGTCTGCCGACCGAACAGATACTGAATGGCGTGGAAGACCGGGCTCGCATGGGGCTTAACCGCGACACGGTCCTGGGGCCTCAGCGCGTGGAAATAGAGTGCCGTCATCAACGTCGCCAGCGAGGCCGAGGAAGCTTGATGGCCGCCCACCTTCACGCCATCCTTGGTCTCGCGGATGTGGTTGGCGTTGTGGATGATCCACGACGACAGCCAGACCACCTTGCGCTCAAGTTCTCGCAGCGCCCCTATATGGGGCGTGGTCTCGATGGTGGTGGCAGGGGAAGCGACGGCGGCAACCGGCGGGACCATGTCAAATCTCCGGTGTTTCGGCACGCCGAAATGGTATCATTTTTGGTTCTGCAAAGAATTGCGCAGTGCGTGCACTTACTCCATGATTATAGCAGTTTATGCCAACATTCATTATAGTTACGGCATTTCATGCCAAAGAGAGTCCGTAATATGCCTCGTGCCGACCTCGACGCCATAGACCGCAAGATCCTCACCGCCCTGCAGGAGCGCGCGCGCATGCCCAATGTGGAATTGGCTGGCGCCGTCGGTCTCTCGCCCTCGCCCTGCCTGCGCCGCGTGCGTGCGCTTGAAGATTGCGGCGTCATCCGCCGCTATGCGACCTTGGTCGACCAGTCGGCAGTGGGGCTACCGGTTAGCGTTTTTGTCAGCGTCTCTCTGGAACGCCAAATCGAATCGGCCTTAGATGAATTCGAGGCTACAGTCAAAGCTCGCCCCGAGGTCATGGAATGCTACCTCATGACTGGAACCGCCGACTATCTTCTACGAATTGTTGTATCTGATTTAGAGGCTTACGAGCGTTTTCTAAAGGAACATCTAACCCGAATCTCTGGCGTCAGCAGCATCCAATCCAGTTTCGCTCTCAAACAAATCGCCTATCGCACGGCGCTGCCACTCGACGCATCTGAATAGACCACCACTTCAAACTTCTCCTCGCAAGTCGGTGCACAAAATAGCCCGTGATGAGGTCGTACTCCGCATCGCTGGTTCGGAAATTGTGGTGCCACTTTCGTTGCGCGCAGGCAGCCGCTGTTTATACGCGTCATCCGAAAAGTCGTGATAATGCAGGTGAAACGAAACGCGGGGCTGCTCGAAAATGCCGCGCCTCTGAGCGCATTAGTTTTTGTTGTTTGCTGAAAATCAAGGACGACGAATAGCGCTACGCGCGACAACGCTGCCACATGTGGCCCCTTACCCTGCGCAGCCTTTCAGAGCAGCGGACATAATTCTCAAGTATCGATATCTCACCGGATTAAAACGCAGACGCCCAACCATCTTCGCTGATCAGCACTGTTTCGGGCACTGTGGCCGACCGCCGAACCAATGCCGACATACCTGCGCCGATCTTGCTGCAAAAGAGTTGGAGGGCTGGTTCCACGTTGTCGGTCATAGGGATATAGTGGTCACAGAGTTCGATGGAAGATGGTTTGTGAGCGATATAGCAGGAATCAAGGCATTCACTTTTGATGTCGGTGGCACGGTGCTGGATTGGCACAGCGGCACCAGCGCCGCCCTCAAATCGTGGGGTGATGCACGTGGTGTCACACTCGACTGGCCCGCAGTTGCCAACGAATGGCGACGGCAGACGCTCCGCGAAATGTTGGGGCCGGAGCAATCTGGGTTGCGCGTCGGCGCTTTAGCCAACCTCAATATCGACGGCGTGCACAAGGCTTTGGTGGGCCTTGCCATAGAAAAATTTGGCGGTCCGACACCGAGCGACGACGAGGCACAGACACTTGCTATGGCTTGGCACGACAATCCGCCGTGGCCGGATTCAAGCCCAGGGATACAGCGACTGAATACGAAGTACATAACTGCCACGCTGACCATTCTCAGTGTCTCACTAATCGTTGATGCCTCGCGGTCAGCTGGTTTTCACTGGGACGCGGTGATTAGCTGCGAGATGCTCGATGTCTACAAGCTAAATCCCAAGGTCTATCGGGAGGGCGCGCGCCTGCTAGGCCTCGACCCGGCTGAGATCGTCATGGTCGCGGCGCACGACATGGATCTAAACGCCGCACGCGCGCAAGGTTTCCGCAGCGCTTTCGTGGCTCGTCGCGCCGAATGGGGGGGCAACACCCCGACACCGACCTGCGCGGACCATCACGACTTCATCGTCGACAGCCTCGAAGAGCTGGCGGATCAAGTGGGGACTTAATCGCCCGAGACAAAATCGACGTGGCCGAACAAAGCGTCGAGACGTGCCATGGTGTCCGCGGCCAACGGCGGAGCCGCCAGTGAGGCAACGTTCTCTGCCAGGTGATCGGGATTACCTGTACCGGTCAGGATGACACTGTCCGGCGCGCATTGCCGGCAATAGCGGTAACCCGCGTCGACCAAGGACTTGGCGCCGCCGTCACGCACGATATCACGCAAACCCCCAGCGTCGATATCGACCAGCCCCGCCAGCAGTGCGTCAAGTGCGCGAGGATCGCTCAAGGCGCGACGCACAGCGAACATGATCAGTGTCGCCACGCCGGTCTCCCTTGCTGGCGCCAAAACGCGTCTGGCGGCCGAAGGATTGAATAGATTGAAGCCGGCCATCATCATCTCAAAGCCGCCCTCGATGAGCGCCCGTTGCAGCATCTCGTGGCTCATATCGGTGCGGAAGTTCTCGCTGATGGCGATGTGGCGGATCTTGCCCTGCTCACGAAAGCGCTGCAGCACCGGGAGCTGGCGCTCGCGCGCGCGTTCATAGCGTTCGGGCCGCACCCCGTGCAGGTGGAAGATATCGATATACTCGGTACCGAGCGCACGCAGGCTCTCTTCCAGACTGCGCGCGAGCGCGGCGGGATCGTCCAGTGCGTGGGACTTGGTCGACACAATCACTTTTTCGCGGTGTCCGGCGATGCCCTCACCGACGATGCTCTCCGTGCCATAAGCCGCAGCAGTATCAAAAAAGGTGATGCCGAGGTCGAGGGCGCTTCGCACCAAGCACACGGACTCGGCGCGGCTCGCGCCCGTGCCCATACCAAGCCGGCTCGCGCCGCCGCCGCCGAGGCCAACGACGCTAGCCTCGAGCCCGGTGCGCCCGAGAGTGACTTTCTTCATGTCAGGCGGGCGGCGCCACCAGCAGCCGGCCCTCGATGCCGTGGCGCGCGATCAGCCCGCTGACCAGGCCGCTTGCCTTGGCCTCCTCAACGAAGTCGCGCAGGAAGGTGGTTGCGGCCGTGTTCTCCTTCGCCGTGCCGATCGACTGCTGCACGGCGGTAAAACAGCCGTCGAGAACCTTGGCACCGGGCATCTCTTCGACATCACTCATCAACACCGGGCGAAGGCCTGCTAGCACGTCGAGCTTTTCCGCCACGAACAATTCACGCGCCGCCGCTAGCCCTTTGGCACGCAGCAGCTCAGCATGCTTCAGGTGGCGCGTCAGATAAAGGTCGTAGGCACTGCGCGCCGAGATGGCGATACGCACACCCTCGCGGTCTATCTCGTCAATGCTGGAGTAGGGTGAACCCACCGGCACCAGATAGGTTGCCTCGATCTCCACATAGGCTGGCGAGAAGGCGATCTTCTCGGCCCGCGCCGGCTCGTGCGCGATAAGCCCGATATCCCAGAGATCGCTACCACCAGCATCCGCCAGTTCACCCGGCGATGGAAAGGTGACAAATTGCACGTCCACATCAAGACGGTCCGCAATCGCTTGTGCCATATCCGGCGCCACGCCGATCGGCCCGCCATCCAGCGCGCTGTCGCTAACCAGCAGGAAATTAGAAAGATTGATGCCCGCCCGCAAAGTGCCGCTGGACGCGAGTTCTGATGCAGCGCCGTTAGTCATGACCATTTAACCTATCGAAGTTTAAGATGGCCGCAGTCTACGTCGCCCGTGCCAGTGGTCAAAAGGTATCGAAGACGCCGGTGCGATCAAGGCACTTTCTGGCTATGACCTCGTTACCCGCAATCTGCCACCAGCTGCCCGCTAACGCGAACCAAACGGGCGGCTCGGCAGCGACCATGTCGCCCTTACTGTAGGTAGCGGAGGGCGCCAGCACATTCAAAGCCCCGCAAACGCACCTTCTGCCACCCACCAAGCGACAATACGCCCAGCCAGCAGCACATTGGAAAAGGTGATCGGCTCGCTCACGTCTTGCCGACCAGTTTCTCCCGCCTCGCCTCGGCGTGTTTGCGGTTTTCCGGATCGCGCGCCATGAGTAAAATCTGATCCTGGTCGAGGTAGAGACTGTTGGGCATGGCAAAATGCCGGTTCACCGATTCCTTGACCATCTGCTGGGCGATACGCGGACGCTCGCAGATCTCCGCCGCGAGTTCACCCGCCGCCGCCATGGGATCGTCGGCAATCATTTCACAAAGGCCCCAGGCGAGCGCCGTCTCGGCATCAACCTTGCGGGCCAATGCACCGATCAGCTTGGCGCGGGCGGAGCCTACGAGATTGCCTATACGCGGCAGGCTGTTCCAGGAATAGTTGATCCCGAGATCAACTTCAGGTGCCTGAAACCAGGCGTTACTACCCATGATGCGGAAATCGCAACTGACCGCTAGCGACATGGCACCGCCAATAGCAGGGCCGTTGACCACGGCGACAGTAAGCGGACGCAAGCGCTCCCAGGCGGCACACATGTCCGCACCGAGCCGCACTAGACGCCGCGCCTCCGCCATCGACGCACCGTCGCCAAAGCCCTCGCGCTCGTCAAGATCAGCGCCAGCCGAGAAGGCGCGCCCGGCGCCGGTGACCAGCACGCAGGAGAGGTCGTCGCGCTCATCGAGCGCTTCCGCCACCTGCCTCAGCTCGCGCTTCAGCGCGTTGCTCATGGCATTGAGCTTCTCCGGTCGGTTAAGGGTTACGATGGCAATGCCGTCGGCATCGCTCACGGTCACGGTTTCGAATGTCATTCCTTGCCTTTCAGAAGCGATCGCACACGCGCCGACGTGGCAATCTCACCGCTGCCCGCATAGGCCTCGTGATTGCTGTCAATCTCATCGAGCTTGTAGACGTAGTTAACCATCATGCCCAACGAGCGATCGAGGCCAGCCGTCGAGGTATCAGCGCTCGGCGCCAGGCGCTCGACACGCGCGCCATTGGTGAGGTGGAAATGGGCCACGGGATCGGCGGCGCGACCGCGGCGCTTCTCACGCAACAGGTAGTGCGCCGCCCCGACCAGAAGCGCCGCCTCATCGTCAGGTTCTCCCGCTTCCGTCTTCTCCAGCCAGCGGCGCAGGCCTGGGATCGGCGATAGTGTCGCGAATATCTTCAGCCCCGGGAACTCCGCGCGCAACAAATCGACAACCCGTTTGATGAGAAAGTTGCCAAAGCTGATTCCGGCAAGCCCTTGCTGAGCGTTAGAGATCGAATAAAAGATGGCAGCATCAGCTTCTGCGGCATCAAGCGGCGGTGGCGCTTCGTCCAGCAACGCCGCCATGTCGCCCGCGAGGCCCGTGGTCAGGGCAACCTCGACAAAGATCAGCGGCTCGTCAGGCATGCGCGGGTGAAAGAAGGCGAAACAGCGGCGGTCGGAATCGAGGCGGTTCTTGAGGTCGCTCCAGGAGCGGATCTCGTGCACCGCCTCATAGGCGATCAAGCGCTCGAGCAGATTCGCCGAGGAGTTCCAGGTGATACGCCGCAACTCTAGAAACCCAACATCGAACCATGATGCGAGCAGATCCTTTAGCTCGCTATCGATCACTTTTCGCACGGCCTCGCCCAGCGGCAGGTGGCGCAACTCAGCCCGTAGATCGATGAGGAACTTGACGCCACCGGGTAGGCCGCCAAGCTGGCGGAATAAGGCCGCGCGTGGCGCCTCCAGCGCCTCGCGCAAGGCGGCCTCGGCGCCGGCTACGCCCTGTAATTGCAAGCGCGCTGCATTGTCGAGTCGTCGCCTATCCAGGCCAAAGTTATTTCCAAGCAGTCCGATAAAGCGAGCGCGACCGTCTTCGTCGAGACACAAATAGGCCTCACTCAACTCTGCAGCGCGCGCTAAGGCGGAGACGGCACCGCCGCGCGCTTCCAGACACTCGCATATGGCCGCTTGCAGGCGCCGCAGATCATCATCGCTTAATCCCGGCGACAAGGAGTTGCCTAAGCCCCTTCCGCGCCCGGTCGCCAGACGGTGCAATCGCCGCAAGGTGCGGTCAAGGAAGGTCCTATCAGACATGGCTAATTTCAAGATGCGCTAATAATGACCCATTTGATGGCCCGAGGCGGGTTCTCGGGTAGAAGCGGCGCACCAAACTCTTAGTCCACGAAGAAAATTGTGTGCTCAAATGGATCATCATCTAATGCGCCTCGGTATAGCCCCTCGGCAAGGCCGCGAGCACGCTCGCCACGTAGTGCGGCAGCGCCTCGCTGACCAGCCCAAGCCCCGCGTAACTCGCAGCAGTGGCATGGATCCAGGCTGCCATGCAGGCGGCATCGAAGGGCGTGGCACCGGCCGCCGTCAGCCCGGTGATGAGGCCGGCCAGAACGTCGCCAGTACCGGCAGTCGCCAGATTGGCCGGACTACCGCATTCAATCACAGCGTGACCATCGGGCGCGGCTATCACGGTCTCCGGCCCTTTGAGAGCCATCACGGTCCGCGATTCCGCCGCACCGGCACGGGCGCGGGCAAGCCGGTCGCCGGTGGCGTCGAACAGGCGAGAAAACTCGCCGTCATGGGGTGTCAGCACGCTGGGGCAGGCCGCAGTAGCGGCAAAAAGCGTATCGCGATCGTCAGCAAAGCTGGTCAGTGCGTCAGCATCGAGCACGACGCGCCGACCCGCGGTGAGCGCCAGCATGGCCTTTTCGCGCGTCGCCGCACCAACACCATTGCCGGGCCCGACGAGCACGGCGTTCTTGCGGGTGTCCGCAAGCACTTCAGCAAAATCGTCGTCCGACACCATCACCGATTCGAGGGCAGCGGCATAGACCGGGAAGGAGCCGCCCGGCGCCACCACCGTCACCAGCCCAGCCCCTACCACGAGCGCCGAGCATGCCGCCAGCCGGGCGGCGCCAGTGGTGGTCTCGCCGCCAACGATCAGCGCATGACCGCGGTGATATTTATGACCTTCCTGCGTCGGCCGGGGCAGACGCGCCTGCCACAGGCGCGGCGCATTTAACGCAGTGACCGGCGCAATATCGTCGAGCACGCTGGGAGGAATTCCGATATCCGCTACCACGAGTTCACCGCAAAGTCCGCGACCCGGACTGAGGAGGTGCCCGGGCTTGGGACGGAAGAAGGTCACCGTCAGCGCTGCCGGCGCAGCGGCCCCGCGTATCTTGCCGGTATCGCCGTCGAGCCCGCTCGGCACGTCGATGGCGACGACATCGTGCCGGCCAGCAGCCAACGCCTCGGCAAGGACCAGCGGCAGGCCATTGAGATCGCGTGAGAGGCCGGCGCCAAATAGGGCATCGACGACGAGACCATGGCCGGCAAGACACGCCGGAGAGGCCTTGACGATAGGCCCCTGCCAGCGCCCAGCCATGATCGCCGCGTCACCGCAGAGGCTGTCAGGTTCGCCCCACAGTGCCAGGGTGACGGGCCAGCCATAGCGGGCCAACTCGATAGCGACACCAAAGCCATCACCGCCATTGTTGCCAGGCCCGCAAAGCATCAGAGTGGGTCGCGGTGCCCAGCGGGCCCGAATCGCCCGCGTCACGGCCGCGCAGGCATTCTCCATCAAAACGATCCCCGCCGTGCCGGCAGCGACCGCCGCGGCATCAGCCGCGCCCATCTCAGCACAAGTCAGAACCGCCTGCGCGCGCCAATCGTCGTTTTCGTGGACGGTTTCCATACGCTGTAGCCTAGTCCTGACGGCGCCATTGGGCAAAGGCTTGGCGCGTCACAAAAGCGCAACAAAACCGATACAGAAACCGTAACGCCGGACCGCTACGACCTGCCGTAAGCGACAAGTCGAAGCGTGGAAGGAGCTTTTGCATGTCAATCAGGCGCGGGACGCGCTTTATAGGCACTACCATCATGGTATTGCTCTTGGCCGCAACGCAAGTGCAGGCGCAGGCGACGGACAGCGATATCGAGACGCGCATTTTTGAGCTTGAGCAACAGCTCATCCTGCTGAAACGGCAGCTCGAGACGCAGGTCAAGCAGGCCCAGCAAGCCGCCGATAAAGCCGCAGCGAGTGCGGATGCGGGCGGCGTGACCGTCAAGATGAAAGGCCCGACGCCAGAGTTTCAGACGGCCGACGGCGCCAGCACCATGAAAATTACAGGCCGCATCCATTACGACACCGCGCTCTACAACCAGGACGGTGTGGGCTCAGGAGAGCAGGACGTGCGCATCGATCCGGATGCCAGCAGCGGCACCAACTTCCGCCGTGCCCGCATCGGCGTGACCGGCAAGATCGAGAACGACTGGCAATACCTATTGATGCTCGATTCTGGCGGCGCGCCGGACAACAATGCCTTTCTTTACGAGGGTTTGATCAGCTATGTCGGCCTCCGGCCGCTGGCGATCAATCTCGGTCGCCACAAGGCGGCGACCGGATTCAACGAGCGCATCAGCTCTAACGACATCAGCTTCATCGAACGCTCTCTCGGTCACACTGTAGCGAGTGGCCCCTTCACGCGGCCGGCCAATGGCCTCTCGGTGAATGCCCACGGCGAGCAATGGTACGTCGATACGGGCATCTGGTACGGCGCCATCAACGACGATGCCGGCGACGATTTCCTATTTTGCAACGGTCGCACCGCCTTCGCGCCGATCAACGACAAGCGAATAATGTTACACTTCGGTACCCATGCCTCGTGGATGATCGAGCCCCAGCAGGTCGCAGCCGGCACCACCGTGACTTGGCGCGACAACCCCGAGTTGCGCGTCGACGGCACGCGCTGGGTCAGCGCCACCAGCAACACCAGCCCGGCCAACGGCATCCGCAACGACGATGCCTGGTCCTACGGCCTCGAAGCGGCGGCAAAGTACGAAAGCGTATGGCTCAACGGCGAGATTAACTGGTTCGGTATGGACCAGATCTCTGATCCGGCCGAGCACTTCGCCGACAACCTACCGGACCTAGAATATATGGGCTACTACATCCAGGGTGGCTGGATCATCACCGGCGAGAGCAAGGGCTACAACATGTCCAAGGCGGCCTGGTCAGGCGTCAGGCCGGCCGAGCCATTCAATCTCGGCAGCGGCGGCCCGGGCGCCTGGGAGCTGGCCTTTCGCTACAGCTATGTCGACCTCGACGATGAGGTCAATACTTTCCTCAACGACAGCAACGGCACCAGTTGGCTGGTTGGCACCCGTGGCGGCAGGGAAACCAATTTCACCCTGGGCGTAAACTGGTACATCAACACGTACATTCGCTTCATGTTCAACTATATCCACGCCGACGTAGATCGCACCACAGCAGGCGACCAGCCGGGGGCAGGCGGCCTCGCCACCGGCGACAGCTTCGACATGCTCGGCCTGCGTGCGCAGGTAAAATGGTAGACTAACGAATAAACGTGATAAGGATGAACGACACCATCGACGAGCCGACCCCTCCTTTGCCGGTAATTTTCGTCTCCAACCTCCACATGGGTTGACGAACTCTAGGGACCGGTGGCCACACCGTTAGTCTTTTCATTTATGTCGATAAAACGATTTCAAAATTTCTGAAATCAGGCGCTTTCATCTCCTCACGAAAGCGCTCGAAGATCCAGGGCCACGTAACGGGGTTGCCGTTCTGGTCGAGGTATCAGCCCTAGCAGCTAGAGACCCAGACGGTGGTCTTCATGGCCTCGCGGATGGCGGAGTTAAAGCGATCGGTGGCCTCACGCTTCGGTGCGATAGCTCATGGGGCGATCCTGGCGCCGAACCGGAGGAGCGTCAACCTTGGCTTTTGTGGCCATTGGGCGTAACAGTCAAAGGGATGGAGGTGAGCATGGCACGCAGAGAACGCGGACTATTCGAGCTTTACGAAGATCCGGAACGGGCCGATGGCGTGATCTTCTCGCGGCGCTCAAAAAGCGACCGCCGCGGCTTCCTCAAAGGTGTCGGCCTCGGTGCTCTGGCGGCAGCTCTGGGCGCCGGTATTCCCTATGCGCGCTTCATGCCGAGCGGCCTGATCCCGGCGGCGCTGGCCGACGAGAGCAGCTGGGTGACCTTGCTCGCGACAGACGGCCTAACCGTGCTCAACGACCGGCCGATTAACGCCGAAACGCCGGCCCATCTGCTTGACGACGATATCACGCCCAATCACCGCCATTTCGTGCGCAACAACGGCATCATGCCCGAAGTCGAGCGTGGCCGCAGCTGGCATTTCACGATCGAAGGCGCGGTCAGCAATCCCATGACCTTCGGCCTCAACAATCTCTCGCGCCAGTTCGAGGTAGTGCAGAAGGCGCTGCAACTCGAATGCGGCGGCAATGGCCGCGGCGGCTTCAATCCGCCGGCGCGTGGCAACCAATGGACCACCGGCGCGATCGGCAATGCGATGTATACTGGTGTGCGTCTTGCCGACGTTTTGAAAGCTGCCGGCGTCAAGGCCGAGTCGGTCTATACCGCGCATTATTCGGCCGATACCCATCTTTCTGGCGATTCCGAAAAGTTGCCAATCTCGCGCGGCATGCCGGTCAGTAAGGCCATGCAACCCAATACGCTGCTGGCGTTCGCCATGAATGGTGAGCCCCTACCCCTGCTACACGGCGGGCCGCTGCGGATCGTCGCGCCGGGCTGGCCGGGCTCGGTTTCGCAGAAATGGCTCAAACGGCTAATAGTGCGCGACCAGGTGCATGATGGGCCGAAAATGACCGGCAAGTCATACCGTGTGCCGGCGAATCCCGTGGCGCCTGGTACGGATGTCGCCAACGAGGACATGCGCATCATCGAATCCATGCCCGTGAAATCGCTGATCACGCGGCCGCAGACGGGGCTGGAGACCGCGCTGGGCACGCCACTCGCCGTGCGCGGCCACGCCTGGGCCGGCGACCGTGACGTAAGCGCTGTCAATGTAAGCATCGATTTCGGCGCCTCTTGGCAGCACGCCGAGCTCTCCGCGCCGCCGAACGCGGGCTCGTGGCAGACCTGGAACACCGAAGTCAGCTTCCCGCAGACCGGCTATTACGAGATCTGGGCGCGGGCGACAGACGACGCCGGACTGATGCAGCCGATGGTCGTTCCCGGCTGGAACCCGCGCGGCTACCTCAACAACAGTTGCCACCGCATCGCTATCACCGTCGCCTGATGCAGGGCATTGAGCTGGCCCTGCTGCTGGGACTTGCCGCCCTGCCCGCCCGCGCCAACGAACCGGTGCCAGGTGAGGAGACGGTCGAAACCCTGTGCATCGCCTGCCATTCAATCGCCATTGTGGCGCAGCAGCGCCTCTCGCGCCGGGTCTGGGACGAAGTGCTGGTCTGGATGGTCGAGGAACAGGGCATGCCAGCGCTGGACAGAGACCAGCTGTCCGTGGTGCTCGACTATTTGGCCAAGCACTACGGCCCGGAGGTGCCGCGCTAGAATTTTGTTTGGTCTGGTTTGTCGGCTTCGGTGGCCTTGTGACAACCGCCCTTAAAGCGCGTACCCACCTTCGGACCAACCTCGCCCTCGAGCAAAGGCATGTAGCTCAGCAAGCGTCATGCCGAGACGCATGCCACGAAGGTCGGCGCATCGCGTTCGTTCCGTTTCTTTTGCGCCTGACCCTCAATCTTCTCGCGCCGCTCCTGTTCAAAACGCTCGTAGTGCCCAGCGACCTCGGTTTCCAAATCGTGCACGCCGGCGCGGTAATATGGCATCCCTCAAGAGCTGACCCGCGATTATGAAAAAGCTGGCGGCCCAGGCAAGGCTCGATCAGACTGCCGGCGCAAGCGAAAGCGGAGGATCGCTCATGGCCCTGGCCGTCATCAGTGCCGGCTTCGGCCGCACCGGCACCAACTCGATGAAGACCGCCCTGGAACTGCTTGGCTTCGGCCCCTGCCAC
This sequence comes from Alphaproteobacteria bacterium, assembly GCA_030739735.1. Classification (NCBI taxonomy): domain Bacteria; kingdom Pseudomonadati; phylum Pseudomonadota; class Alphaproteobacteria; species Alphaproteobacteria bacterium. The sequence continues at coordinate 63,306 of JASLYQ010000010.1, forward strand.
CACATGAAGGAGGTGCGGCCGAGCGAGTCGCAAACGCGCATTTGGCGCGCCATCGCGGCAGGCGACACGCCGGACTGGGATGCTGCCTTTACCGGCTTCAAGGCTAGCGTCGATTGGCCGAGCGCCTTCTATTGGCGCCAGATCAGCGCCCATTGGCCAAAGGCCAAGATCCTGCTCACCGTGCGCGATTCCGAGAGCTGGTACCGCAGCATGGAGAACACCATCCTGCAACTAATCAAGCGCAGCACGGACCCCGAGTCGCTCGGCGTGTCGCTGATAGGCAAGCAAGTCTTCGGCGGCGACATCGAGAACCGCGACACGATCATCGCCGCCTATGAGCGCAATACGGCCGAGGTGCAGGCGGCCTTCGGTCCAGACCACCTGCTCACCTACCATATCGGCGATGGCTGGGAGCCTTTGTGCGAGTTTCTCGGCGTGCCGGTGCCGGATCAGGACTTTCCGAGAACTAACTCGACCGCCGAATTCCAGCAAATGACAGCCAACATAACTAACACAGCCTGAGGATTGAGCCATGAGCGGGATCGCGTCGCGTCACCTTTTCGACATAGAGATTGGCATCCAAGCGCCGCAGTCGCTCGGTGCCACCCCGTTCGGCGAGCGCCGTATCGTCTACCTTACCGGCGGCAACTTTACAGGCGACCGGCTCAAAGGGCGCATACTGCCGGGTGGCGGCGACTGGCTGCTTGGCCGCGCCGACGGCACTATGCAGCTCGACGTGCGCCTGACCCTGGAGACCGACGACAAGGCCTTAATTTTCATGACCTACCACGGCATCCGCCACGGCCCGGAAGAGGTCACCGCGCGGCTCAATGCCGGTGAGCCTGTCGACCCGTCGGAGTACTATTTTCGCACCACACCTTATTTCGAGACCGCCGCCGAGCGCTATGCCTGGCTCAACACTATCTGCACTGTCGGAATCGGCGACCGCACGCCGGAAGGCCCCCGCTACGCGGTCTACGAGGTGCTTTAGGCACTCTTGGGCAAGAGCTGGCTCAGCTCAGCCAGCCGACTGTCTTCGAGAGCAGTGGCGCGGATCGGCACCATGGCGCGATAACCGGAAGCGGTGAGCATAGCAGTACATCAAAACTGGTCAAGTATTAACAATAATAAATGCAGTTAAATCAATGTAATAATATATCATTATAATGCAAAATTCGAATAAGTTAACCGATGTTTGACGAAAATTATCCAGCCCCTCGCAGGCAATTTGTTGCGAGACGAGAAATATTCAGTCAGCACGCAGCTTGACAGATTTGGCTGATATGAACCAGTTTGTAGGCCATTGCACATTTACGGATGAAAAACAGTGGCTGCCCTCCGCTCCCTACATAGCCTACAGCTGATCCACGGCCTGGCGCTGGTGCTGCTTGTCGGCATCACCGGCATCGCCGGCACGGTCGGGCTGGTGCTAAGCGAGCGCTGGTCGGCGGAAGCCCTGCGCATCGACAGCCTGTTGCGGCTGGCGGAAGAAGCACGCGGCGACCTCTATCGTCAGACCAAGGAGCTTTTCGACTATCATTTTCTCAACGATCCGGATGCCGCTGAGGAATACCGTGTTTACGGCGAGGCGCTGGCGGCCAAGCTGGCAGAACTCGATCGCCTGGCCAACAAGCCCGAAGAGAAAGCCGTCATTACAGGGCTGATAACCGCCCAGGAAGCCGCGCGCATCGATGCCGATGCGATCATGGCGCGCGAGAGCGGTGGGTTCGACGATGCGGAGAAGCTTGCTCTTCTTGATACCGAACTCGAGGTTGGCAGCCTTGCGGCGGTAGAGGCTGCATTAGACCGGGCAGCAAGAGAGTTTTTGCAGGCCCGCGGCGACCTGCAACAGCGGGTCTCACGTCTATCTACCATCGGTTTCGGGGTACTGCTCCTGGTGCTGATTGCCGCCGCCGGCCTTCTCCTTTATGCGCGCGGCATCATGCAACGAGCCTTCATCGCGCCGTTGTCCGAGTTGCTGCAAGCGCTAGCAGCCTTTGGCGCCGGGCGCCTGGATAGCCCGGTTGAAGAGCGCGGCGCAGCCGAGATGGTAACGCTGCAACGCGCTATCAATGCCATGACAGACGAAGTGGCGCAAAGCCGCATGGCGTTAGTGCGCAGCGAGAAGCAAGCGGCGTTAGGCGCGCTGGTGCCGGTGGTCGCGCACAACATCCGCAATCCGCTTGCCAGCATCCGGGCCACGGCCCAGGTGCTGCCCGACGCGTCCGACGAGGCGGCTAAGAGCAAGGCGACAAAGGATATCCTCAGCGCCGTCGACCGGCTGAATGCCTGGCTGACCTCGCTGCTCTCCTATCTCGACCCCGGCGGCGCCCACCGCAAGGCCGGAAGGTTGGCCACTTGCGCCGACACAGCAATCTCTCTGCTTGCGGCCAAGCTCACCGAAAAAGAGGTCACGGTGACTCGCCAGGCCTGGGACGACGGTGGCAAGGTCTCACTCGACGCCAATCTGATGGAACAAGCAATCTACGGCTTGCTGGTCAATGCGGCGGAAGCCTCACCTCAAGGCGGACGGCTGAAGTTGACGGCTGGAAGTGACGAGACCATGAGCTGGCTCTCGATTAGCGATCAAGGCAGCGGGTTGCCCTTCTCCCCCAGCGCCGACGGCGTCATTCCTGGCCCCACCACCAAGGCCTGGGGCAGCGGCCTCGGCATCCCGTTCGCCTACAAGATCTGCGAGTTGCATGACGGAACTTTGCAGTTCGACGACGTGGATGGCGGTGGCACGCGCGCCACCATCTCTCTGCCGGCGGTGGCGGCATGAGCGGCGCCACGATCCTCGTCGTCGATGACGAGACCCCGTTTGCCGAGGCGGTGGCGATGCGGCTCGCACGCGACGGCCACGGAGCGAGTGTAGCCGGCACGCTCGGAGAGGCGCGCGCGCATCTTGCCAAGGCCGAGACAGATCTCGTTTTGCTCGACATGCGCCTGCCAGACGGCACCGGCCTCGATTTGCTGAGCGAGATCGCCGGCGTCTCGGTGGTCGCGGTAACAGCCTTCGGTGATCTTGATAACGCCGTCGAGGCCATGAAGCGCGGCGCCGTCGACTATTTGCGCAAGCCCCTCGACCTCGACGAGTTGGCGCTGGTTGTCGAGCGGGTGCTGGAATCGCACAACCTTCGCCGCCGCCTCGGCTACTCAGTTGAGCGCGAAGCCCATGCAGGCAGCGCCACGGCGCTGCTCGGCGACAGCCCGGCAATGTGCGTAGCACGTCAGGAGATCGAAACCATCGCCGCGGTCCACACAGACGGCGACGCCCCTAACCTGATGCTGCTCGGCGAGACGGGCACAGGCAAGTCCGTTGCGGCGCGGCTGGTGCATGAGCTGGGGCCCCGTGCGGGCCGCCCCTTCGTGCGTATCGACTGCATCGGCCTGCAACACCTCGATGCCGACCGTGAGCTATTCGGTGACAACGGAACGCCGGGCCTGCTGGAAGCGGCCGAGGATGGCAGTCTCTTTCTCGACGAGGTCTGCGAGCTGTCGCCAGACCTTCAGGCCAAGCTGCTGACGGTGTTAGAGAACCGTGCCCTGCGCCACGCGGATGGCCGGCGCGAGATGCCCTTGCGGGCGCGCATCATCGCCGCCAGCAACCGCGACATCGCTGCCGAGGCCAGCGGCGGGCGCTTCCGCGCCGACCTCTATTATCGCCTCGATGTGCTGCATATCCAACTACCGGCCTTGCGGGATTGCCCCGGCGACGCGGTGCTTCTAGCCAGGCATTTCGTTGGTGAGACCGCACAGCGCTACGGCCGCGAGACGCCGCGACTGTCGAAAGCCGCGGCAGCGGCCTTAGGACGCTACGACTGGCCCGGCAATGTGCGCGAGCTTGCCCATGTCATCGAGCGCGCTGTGCTGCTCGACCGCAGCGGTGCCTTAGAGCCCTCCGCCCTGCCACTCACTCAAGCTGTGGCAAAGGCACGGCCTGAGTCCGTCAGTTCGCTGGCCGATACCGAACGCAGCGCCCTCGAACAGGCGCTTGCGGAAGCCGGCGGCAACGTCTCCGCCGCGGCACGGACGCTCGGCATCACCCGCATGACCATGCGCTACCGTAAGCGCAAGCATGGTTTATGATATCCGAAACGGGACGGAATTGGTTGATATTAACCATATTCGAGTTTAAATTGGTTCATTTAAACCAATAAATATCTTTTAAAACAATAGCTTGTGTAAAATTTCTAACGTTACTGTTTGACGCCTATGCCGGACGCCTTTACACCCTTCCCTCAAAGAAGACGATCTATCCTCGGGAGGGATATTCTATGCCTTTTCTGGCCCACCGGGCTGGCCGGCCACTCGCGGCGGTCGCCACTGTTATTCTTGTCACCACCACTGCTGCCTGGAGCCAGGACGCACCCGTTTCCGTGCTGCCCGACATCGAGGTCATCGGGACCACGCCGCTGTTGGGTACCGGCACCCCGATCAACAAGGTGCCCGGCAACCCACAGACGCTGTCCGAGGACGCCATCGAGCGCTATCCCAGCAATCAGTTGATCGATCAACTGCACAGCCAACTCAACAGCGTCACCGTTGTCGATGTCCAGAACAGTACCTATCAGAAAGATATCCGCTATCGCGGCTTCGCAGCCTCACCCCTGCTCGGTGAATCCCAGGGCATCGCAGTGTTTCAGAACGGTGTCCGCATTAACGAGGCTTTCGGAGACACAGTGCAGTGGGACCTGATCCCCGAGCCCGCCATCCGTAGCATGAATCTGGTCAACAACAATCCCGCCTTCGGCCTCAATGCACTGGGCGGTGCGATCGCCATCGACATGCATGACGGCTTCAGCTTCCAGGGCATGGAGGCAGAAGCTCACGGTGGCTACTGGGAGCGCTGGGGCACGGAAATGCAGGCGGGCTGGGCCAACGAGAATTTTGCGGCTTACGTCGCCGCCGATCGCCAGAACGACGGCGGCTGGCGCAACGAATCCGAATCTGAGTTGTCCCGGCTTTACGGTGACGTTGCGATGGCGGGCGACGAATTCCAGATCAATTTTAATTTTACTTATGCCGACACAGACCTGATCGGCAACGGCCCGTCCCCAGCGGAACTCCTCGCCGCCAACCGGCGCGCCGTGTTCACCACACCAGACACGACGGAAAACGAAATATTCTTCTTCCAAGGCAATGGCAGTTACGACGTCAGCGACATCGCTTCGGTTCAGGCCAATGCCTATTTCCGCCGCATCACGCGCTCGACCCTGAACGGCGACGAGATTGCCGGCGAACAATGCGATCGCGGCGTTTTACTCGCCACATTCGCGGCTGACGGCAATCTGGCTGGCACCGTCGGCAACGGCGGCGCGGTGACCCTCAACCCAGAAAACTATCTCTGCGTCGAAGAAGATGACCCGACCCTACTCATCGACCAGAACGGCAACGCGATCGCGGCCTCCGCCGCCACTCCAGGCGCCGAGAACACCACGTCCACCCAGACCATGACCTATGGCGGCGCCATTCAGGAGGTCATTGAGGACGCCCTTTTCGGCCTCGACAACACGTTTATCTTCGGTACCGCACTCGACTTCTCGCAGACCCGCTTCCACAACGAGCAGCATGTGGGCTCGATCAATCTTGCGCGGGCGATCGTTAATACCGGCTCGCCTATCCTCAATGTGCAAGGCTATACGTCAGCCGCCGCCGGCGGCTCTCTGGTCGCCGGAGAAGCCACGCCGACGCAAATCAAGAACACCACAGCGAGCCTCGGCATCTACGCTACCGACACGCTTGATGTCACAGATGCGCTCAGTGTCATGCTCGCTGGGCGCTTCAATCGCACCTCAAGCGATACCAGCGACGAATTCGTATACGATGCGGTACGTGCCGGCAGCTTACAAAGCTCTAGCATCTTCAGCCGCTTCAACCCGGCGGTGGGCTTCACCTATGCGGTCGAGCCGCTAAACTCCACGGTCTATGGCAGCGCCGGCGAGAACACGCGCGCCCCGACACCAGCCGAGCTCGGCTGCGCCGATCCGAACGCGCCTTGCCGCTTCCCAAATGCTTTTCTGTCCGATCCGCCTCTCGACCAGGTGGTTTCGCGCACCTTCGAGGCCGGCGCGCGTGGCGCCATTCCCGGACTGCCCAACGATCTTGACGTGAACTGGAACTTCAGCGTCTACACTACGACCAACTTCGACGACATTCTCTTCGTCTCAGGCGGCACTGGGCTTGGCGCCGGCTTTTTCAAGAATGTCGGTAACACCCGCCGCCGCGGCATCGAGGCAGGTGCCAACGGGCGCTGGGACCGCCTCGGCTTCTACGCCAATTACGGCTTCATTGAGGCGACCTTCGAATCCGAGTTTACCGTGGCCTCGACCAACCATCCCCTGGCAGCATCGCTCGGTGGCGGCCAGAGCATTCCGGTCTCCAAGGGTGATAACATCCCCGGTGTGCCAGACCACACGCTCAACCTCGGCGTCGATTACGCGCTCACCGAGGACTGGGTTCTGGGTGGCACCATGGTCACACGCTCGGGCGTCTATCTGCGCGGTGACGAGGGCAATCTGCTGCCGCGCACCAACGGCTATACAGTGTTCAATACCCACACTACCTACGTGCTTAGCGATTATGTGGAGGTCTTCGGGCGCATCGAGAATCTCTTCGACTCCAACTACGAGACCTTCGGCGTGCTCGGCGAGATTGGCAACGACACGCCGATCTACGAGCTACCAAACGGCATTACCAATCCCCGATATCTCTCGCCTGGACAGCCATTCGCTGCCTATGTTGGCGTGCGCATAAGGTTGAACTAATGACAGAGATAGGGGTCCTCGCCAGCACCCTCGACTTGCTTGCCAAAGGCGGGCCAGTGATGATGGTGCTACTTGCCGTCTCAGGCCTGGCGGTCCTGATCATCGTTGCCAAGCTGCTACAATTCGCGCGTCTCGGCCTCGGCAACCTGAAGTTTGTCGATCCGGCCATGACGGCGCTTGGGCGCAGCGAGCCGCAAGCAGCCCTGGCGCTGCTCGCTAAACGCAGGCACCCAGTGGCACGAGCGATGGAAAGCGCGATCACCACCAGCACTGATTTCGGGCTCACGGCCGAGGATCGAGACGCCGAGATCAGTCGCGTCGGCAGTGCCCAGATCCGCGATCTCGAAAGCCACCTGCGTGGCCTCGAGGTGATCGCAAATTTAAGTCCCCTACTCGGCCTGCTGGGCACCGTCATTGGCATGATCGGTGCCTTTGCCAAGCTTGAAGATGCCGGCTCCAAAGTCGATCCCGCCATGCTCGCCGGCGGCATTTGGGAGGCGCTTCTGACTACCGCTTTCGGGCTCGTCATTGCAATTCCGGCGTTGGCCGCCTTCTACGTGCTTGAAGGTCGCGTGGAGAGCGTGCGCGCGGTCATGAAAGATGCCGTAACGCGCATTCTAGGAAGCACGGTGGCGAGGCGCTAAACATGGATTTTGGCGAGCACGAACGCGCCAAGTCCCAGCTCAGCATCGCGCCGCTGATCGACGTGGTGTTCCTACTGCTAGTCTTCTTCATGCTCGCTGGCTCGTTTATCCGCCAGACCGCGTTCGATCTGGCGATGGGCCAGCGCCCGTTACCGGGCGAGGCGACGGCCGTGGAAACCGGCCCACTACTGGTCAGGGTCGCGGACAACGGGCGCATCACCCTCAACGGCCTTGTGCTGCCGCTCGACCAGCTCGGTGGCGAGCTGCTCGGGCGCAGTGACGGCGATGCGGAGCACAAGGTGACGCTCCGTGCCGGCGGCGGGGTCGCGGTGCAGCGGTTGGTCTCAGTGATGGATCGCATCACCGGCGCCGGCTTCCACAACATCCGTCTGACACCGCCGGATAGCTAGGCATGAAATTTTCTGGCAGGGAACGGTTGCGCGGCGGCATCAACATGGTGCCACTGATCAATATCGTCTTTCTCCTGCTGATCTTCTTCATGCTGTCCAGCACACTTGTCACGCCCGACAACCTAGAGGTAACGCTGCCAGAATCCGAGACCGCGCGCGCCGTCGAGAGCCAACCCATCATGCTCGTCGTCGACAGCCAAGGGCGGATTACCATAAACAATCGCGAGATCCGCGCGGATGAGGTCACCAGTCGGCTGGCTGGGGTTACTGAGACCCATGCCGACGCCAGCTTGGTGATTAAAGCCGATGCCACGGCAACCTATGCTGAGCTCGGTACCTTGCTACACGCGGCCAAGACTGTCGGCATCGCGCGTATAGCGCTGGCCACGCGCGAGCCAGACTCTAAGACGACAGCACCGTGAGCGGCGTTCGCTCATACGAGTTTATAGCCGCAGCCGTGCTCTCCGGCGTGGTGCATATGGCGGCCATGACCGGGCTGGTGTTCTACCAGGCGGAGCCTGACGAAGAGGCCCCGGCGCCGATGGTCTATCTTGAGCTTAGCGCTCTCGATACAGATGTGACGGCGGAAGGCCCTGCCGATCCGGCCATGGCCCCGGCGCCAAGCCAGCTCAGCGAGACGACAGAGCCACTGCCGCCAGATGCTATGACGCCCGTGCCCCTGGCGCCGTCGCCACCGCCGGAGTTAGCCAAGATCACACCGCCCGAAGACCTTGACGAGCCATCGCCGCCGGACCTCGCGCCCCCTCCCCCGGACGAGGCACCGATGCCCGAGCTGGCACCACCGCCGTTGGAGCTGACCGAGATCACACCGCCCGAAGACCTCAGCGAGCCACCGCCGCCGGACCTCGTACCCCCGCCCCCGGACGAGGCGCCGATGCCCGAGCTGGCACCGCCACCGTTGGAACTGGCCGAGATCACACCGCCCGAAAACCTCAGCGTGCCACCGCCGCCGGACCTGACCCCGCCGCCGCCCGAGATCGTGCGCATGCCGGGTCTGGCGCCACCGCCGCTGCGCCTGTTGACAGAAATTGTCTCGCCCGACGATCTCGCCGAGCCACCACCACCAGACCTGGCGCCGGCGCCCGAAGTGCTGCGCATGCCCGATCTGGTGCCACCACCATTGCAGAAACTGGCCGATATCGTGCCGCCCGAAGAACTGGCGGAACCGCCGCCGCCCGAGACAATGCCGCCGCCGCAGCGCGACGAACTTGTCGAGTTGCCGCGCCAGCGGCCCAAACCAGAGCCGCCGGTACGCCGCGTTGAGACACCGCCGTCGCCCGTGGCACAACCCGAGCGCACCCCCCTACCTCCGGTCGAGGAGACGCCACCGCAACAGGTCGCAAGCCTGCCCGCGCCGATACCTGCTCCCACGGCGCCACCGGGGCCTACCAGTCAGTCGCCGGAAGCGCTCGCAGCCTATGGCGGTAGCTTGTTCCACGCCATCAACACCACGGCCACACGCAACTACCCGGCCCGCGCACTGAAACGGCGCCAGGAAGGCGTCGTGCCCATGCGACTGACGATAGACGCCGACGGCGCTCTGGTCTCAGCCATCGTCCTCGACAAAAGCGAGGCGCCCTCGCGTCTCATCACGGCGGCACTGAAAGCCGTGCAAAAAGCCGCCCCCTTTCCTGCCTTCAGCAACGACCTCGGCAACGACCAACGCCAATTCGACGTCCGCATCGTTTACAAGATTCGCTAGGCATAACCGGCGACGCAAACCCGGTTGGTGACTTCGCTTAAGGGTCAACCATTTGCGTGGCCGTTAGCGCCCCTCAGTCGTCGCACTCCAGCTCCGCCAGGCGCATCTTGGCCTGGTCCACGACGATGCTTTCGTAGGCGTTCTCGACCGGCAGGGTTGTGGCGGCGGTGAGCAAGTCCCGGGCCTGAGGGCAGTAGTCGTTGTCGAGCAAGGTCAGGCCGATGGCGTATTCGAGATTGACGCCATTCCTCTCGGGCGCCAGGGCATAGGCCTTCTCAAAAGCGGTGAGTGACTGCTCCTCATCAGCGTCGTAGAACATCCTCGCCATGAGACTGCCGGCGGCAGAGACGATCTCGGCGTGCCATGCGCCGAGGCTTAAGAGCGCCGGCACCATGTTCGGGTCGAGCGCCAGCGCCTTGTCGATGGCGCCGCGAGTTAGCTCGGCATAGCCCTCGCTGAGCGCATCTACGACGCTTATGGTCTGGGCATAACGGCCCATGGCATGGGAATGCTGCAAGTGGGCCTCGGGGTTGTTCGCATCTTGCGCAACGGCTCGCTCGGCAAGTGCGACGGCGCGGCTGAAAAGAGCTTTCTTGTCGTCCTCCGCCGCCAGGTAATAGCCGTGTAGGGCGAGGGATTCAGCGGCCATCGCCAGGGATGCCGATGTCGCTTCCGCTTCGCCGAAGTCCGCCGCTTCGAGAAAACGACCCCCATCAAAGGCAGCTTGCACCTCGGGGGAAACTTGTGCCAGCACGGGCGATGCCACGAGCATCGCCCCAACTACGGCAGCAATCAGGAATTTCATTCTGTGTCCTCTATGACCGCTTCTGCCTCGATCTCGACTGTCAGCTCGGGCAGCACAAGCGCGCTCACCTCGACCAGCGTCGAGGCCGGGCGGACGTCGCCGAAATAGCGCTGCCGGATAGGGTTAATACGCGCGCGATCGGCTATGTCAGTGAGATAGACCACCACCTTGGTAATTTGCTGCGGCGCGCCACCGGCCGCGCGCAGCACAGTATCGAGATTCTGCATCGCCACCTCGAACTGACCGACCGTATCGGCCGGAATGCTGCCGTCCTCGGCGATTCCCACGGTGCCGGATATCCAGATGCGATCGCCCGCCCGCGTGGCGTGGCAGTAATGGCTCACCGGCTCATGCTGACCCGGAATCATGAAGCGCTCAATCTTGGGCATCAGACCTCCCCTTTGCACGTGGCGCATCATAACCGCGGATTGCGCAATGCAAAGCGGTTAGCATGCGCGCTATGATACGACGATTCGAGGAGCGCTGGGCCGTCTACTTCGTGCCGCAGCCGGATGAATTGCTGGCAAGGCTGGGGCGGATCTGGTTCGCAGCCCATGGCCACACACCCTACCTGGCCTCGCCCCGGCAGTATGGCTTCCACGCCACCTTGAAGGCGCCGTTTGATATGACCGCAGCGGGGCTTCTCCTGAGCGCTCGACGGTTGGCACTGCGCCTCGATCCAGTCGTCTTGCCAAGCTTAAGGGCAGTCGCCATGGGACGTTATCTGGCTTTGACGCCGGAACAGCCCTGCCCTGCCGTAGCGGCGCTGGCGCAAAGCCTGGTGGTCGGTCTCGATTTCTTTCGCGTGCCAGCGCAGCGGCACTGGGTCGGACTAACGCCGCGTCAACGCCAGAATGCCCGACGCTGGGGCTACCCCTGGACGGGGCGCGATTACCACTTTCACATGACCCTGGCCGGACCTTTCGCGAGTGTGCCGATGGCGGCTTGGCTCGAAAACGCGCAGCAGCATTTTGCACCACTGGCCCAGCAACGCGTAGTCATCGACACGATCTCATTATGTCGGCAACCGACAGCAGGCGTGCCGTTCTCAGAGGTCGTGCGCCTGCCGCTTGGTGGTTAGCTTACTCGGCGGCGTCGCGGGCCGCTCTTTTGGCCATCTGAGCCAACGCGATGTCGAGGTCGCGGCTGTTTCGGCCGAGGCCGTTACGCACCATGTTGTCGCGCATGGGATTGCCGTTACCCGAATGGGCGACCATGCCCTCTGGCGACGTCGGGGTGGTGACAGCGGGCCAATGCCCGGGCTGCGGGTCAGAGCCCTCGACGACGATGTCGAGCGGGTCATCGTCCTCGATCACCGGCACCTTGCCGACATAGACGCAGTTCCAGCTCGCCTCGAGCGGGATGTTATTGGGGTCGAAGAAGTAGATTGACCAGATGGTGCCGTGATCGACCGCGCCTCTGACCTCGATGCCCGCCGCCTCGAGCCGGTCCTTAAGGGCGAACAGGTCCTGGCGCGAGGGAACCGTGAAAGAGACATGGTCGTAGCCGATGGACTCCTCGGTCATAGCGCCGTGAAATTTGTCGTAAGCCATCGCCTTGGCGCCATCGTAAGCAAAAAAAGCGACCGCGCCATCGCCAACCTGAAAGAAGTAGTGGCGGTAGCCGTCATGGCTAATGCCAGCGACCAATGGCATCTCCAGGAGATCGCGATAGAAGCGGATCGTCTTCTCGATATCGGGTGTGATGAACGCCAGATGGTTGAGGCCGGTAAAAATCATGCCGCACTCCTCTGTAAACGCATCCCCACGCCGCGAAGGATAGCGCGGCGACGCGATTGTGCCTATAGCTGGAGAGGAAGGGAGACAGACCATGGCGCGTGCGTCCATTCACGATCTCGATACCATCATCACCCGTCTCGACAAGATGGGCCGGCTGCTGCGCGTTCACAGCACAGTTGATCCCGTGCATGACTTGGCGGCCATCGCCGCGGCCTACGAAGGGGGCCCGCGCGCGGTACTATTCGAATCCGTAGCTAATAGTGAATATCCCGTATTTACAGGACTTTACTGGTCACGCGAGTTGCTGGCAGCACTCACCGGAAAGGACGAAGCCGAGCTACCGAGCTATGTCGGTGAGCGCATCGCCCGCTGGCAGAAGCGCCCGCGCCCACCGGTCGTGCGCGACAACGGCCCGGTGATCGCCAACCGCCAGAAGCGGGTCAACCTCGGCAAGCTACCGATCCCAACCCATGCTTTGGAAGACGGCGGGCCTTATCTCGATGCCGGCGTGGTCATCGCGCGCGATCCCGAGAGCGGCGTGCGCAATGCCTCCATCCAGCGCTTCATGGTCGCCGACCGCAACACCCTGGTGATCAACATCGACGCCGGCCGTCACCTTGAGACTTATCTCCAGCGCGCTGCGACTCGTGGCGAGACCTTGCCCTTATCTATCAATATCGGGGTCGGGCCGGGGTTGCATTTCGCCGCCGCAACGCCAGCCGAGGCCGCACCGATCGACAGCGACGAGCTCGGCATTGCCAGCGAATTCCACGGCGCCCCGCTCGAGCTGGTCGCCAGTACCGGTACACACTCGCGCGTAGAGATGGTGGCTCACGCTATGTTCGCGCTCGAATGCGAGATAATTCCGGGCGAGCTGGCCGATGAAGGTCCCTTCGCCGAGGTCACGGGCTATTACGCCACGCGCGAGCCGCGCCCGGTGGTGCATGTCAAAGCGGTGTACCATCGCGACAACCCGATCTTCCAAACCATCATCTCAGGCGTCGAGGTTTTCAACTCGGTCGGCCTGCTCGGTGAAGCCAACGTGCTGGCGCTGGTGCAGCGCCAGGTGCCTGGTGTGCGCGACGTCTATTTCAGCCACGGCGGCTGCGGTTTCTATCACGCCGTCGTACAGATGACGCAGGTACGCGCGGGCTGGAGCAAGCAGGCAATCCTCGCCACCTTTGCAGCTTTCCCGCCGCTGAAGATAGTCACGGTGGTCGATGACGATGTGGATATCCGCGATCCCGGTGATGTGGAGTGGGCTATGGCGACACGTCTCGACCCCGCCCACGGCATCGTCACCGTTAACAAGACTTTCGGCCACGGCCTCAATCCGAGCTTTCCTGACTATCTCGGAGCCAAGGTCGGCTTTGATGCCACCCGCCGCTTCCCCTTCGAGGCAGTGCACCACAGAGCCAAGCTAAAGACCCTGTCACTCGATAGCATCGAGATGACAACGAAAGAAATCTAGCGCTCGGCCTAGCTGAACCTCTCGCCGAGATTGGCCAAAGCGTCGCCGGCCGGGCTGTCACCTGCATACGAGGCCAAGATAAGCCACGTCAAAGCAACATAAGTGTACGTTTTAAAAAATATTTGCCGAGAGGCTTGCATAAATCGCTCGAAATCTCCCGCGGACGACAGAGCACCGCATTGACCACCACCGGGTTCGTGCCAAAGATGCTGAATGCTATCTTGGGAACGCCGTGATCGGGGAGGTGTCGATGTGACAGACGATTCTTTGCCTATGCGGGTCGGTGTTGCCGGCCTCGGCGCGATAGGCATGGCCGTGGCGCGGGGTCTTGACCGCGGCATTCCCGGACTTACCTTGGGGGCCGTCGCAGCACGCAATCTCGACAGGGCTCACGAGCGAATCTCGGGGTTCGCTTACCCGCCCGAAGTGGTTCGAGCCGCAGATTTTGCTAGTTGCACTGACGTCATTGTTGAATGTGCGCCGGCCAGCGCGTTTCGCAGTATTGCCGAGCCGGCTCTTGCGGCAGGGCGTGTTCTTATCCCCGCGAGCATTGGGGCCCTGCTCTCCCACGAAGACCTTATCGGCCTGGCAGAGCGCAACGGCGGGCGCATCATCGCGCCGACGGGAGCCCTGATCGGCCTCGACGCCGTTCGCGCCGCCGCCGAGGACAAGATCGCCTCCGTGCGCATGGTCACGCGCAAGCCACCGGCATCGCTAGCCGGCGCCCCGTATCTGGCCAAACATGATATTCGCCTCGATGGCCTGTCGCAGCCCTTGAAAATCTTCGACGGCAACGCCCGCGAAGGCGCGCTAGGCTTCCCTGCCAACGTCAATGTCGCGGCGGCGCTGAGCCTTGCCGGAATCGGCCCCGAACGCACGCGGTTGGAGATCTGGGCCGACCCAGCCCTCAGCCGCAACACGCACCACATTGAGGTCGAGGCTAACAGTGCCCGGTTCTCTATGACGATAGAAAACGTGCCGAGCGACGAGAACCCCCGCACCGGTCGCATCACCGCGCTGAGTTTACTGGCAACATTGCGCCGCTTGACCGGCACGCTGACGGTGGGGACTTAAACAGCGTCACGGTTCCGCCTAGAACCGGACATAGTGCCGCCCAAACCGACTGGCCAATTACAAGCCCCGTTCTCGTCAAAGGTCGAAAAGTGCTTCAAGACGCGCACAGCAATCCTGGCAGGCTGGCGAACAAGTCACCCTCGCCAAACGCGCCGGCTTTGGTAACGAGACAAAGCTGACGGCCACGATAGAGTAGTCGCGACAATGGCACGTTCGGGGCGACCTCACCGAGCACAACAACGCGATGTATGCCGAGCGCTGCCAACACCGACGCGGCGGTGTCCCCGCCAGTGACCAGCAGCGTACCGAAGTGCCGGCGCTCGAGCACGGCAGCAACGCTCTCGCCAAGCGCTACCGCAACGGCTTCGGGTTGTGCATCAGTCTCAGCAGTGGTAACGCGCAGCAATGCATCGCCAGTCCCGGCAACCACCTTGTCGACATCGAGCTGGCCGCAGGGTGCAAGCCAGTCTTCGCAGTCGCCACGCGCCAGCAAGGCCGCGGCCTGTCTCCGCCCCGCAGCGGCGCGCGAGCCAAGCACCGAGAGAATGGGACGAGCAGCGGCGCCGGGCAGCCGCGGCGGCAACGGTTCCGGGACGAGCGCACCTGCGAGAGCACTGCCAAGACCGGCGGCCCCTGCCAGCAAGGCCGTTTCCGCTCGCTGCAAGGCCCAGTCGGCGATGGCCGCAAGATCGCCATCGCAGCTGGCATCAGCGATCCATGCGCGACGGCCGGCCCGGGGTGGCTCGTCACGCACCACCTCGCAGACGAGAGATGGGTCGGCGGCCGCAAGCTGCTCCGCCAGCGGTCGCGCCGAAGTGCCGGAGATCGCATCGTGCACGTCCACGGTGTTCCCCAACGGCACACCGTGGACGTGAACCTCGCCGCCCACCACGGTACGCCCCTGCGACGGGACGGCGGGTGTTACGACGAGTTCCGTACGACCGCTAGCAGCCAACCCGGCCACAAGCTCGACGGCGACATGGCCACGCAAAGTGGAATCGATCTTCTTGAACCAGACCGCAGGCGCCAGGCGCGCCATGGCGGCATAGCCCGCCTTGACCGCGGCTTGCGCTTCGGCAGCCGGCAGGTGCCGCGAAGCCGTCGTCAGCGATACCACATCACCATCGGTGGCAAGCCCATCGGGCGCGGTCGCCACCAGTGTGGTCATGCCCCGCGCTGCGAACGGCGCCGCCGCATCGAATGCGCCGGTCAGATCGTCGGCGACGATGCCAACTTGCGTCAAACGGTCTCCAGCGGCGGCGTCTTGGCCATGCGCCGGGCATAAGCCAGGGCGGCCAACATGTTGGTGTGGTCCGCCTTGCCCGTCCAGGCGATGTCGAAAGCAGTGCCGTGGTCGACCGAGACGCGCTGTATCGGCAGTCCCAGAGAGACATTCACCGTGGTCTCAAAGGCAATCAGCTTGGTCGGGATGTGACCCTGGTCATGGTAGTTCGCCACCACCAGATCGAACTCACCACGGTGGGTACGGAAGAACACCGTATCGGGCGGATAGGGCCCGCTGGCGGCGATGCCTTCGGCCTGGGCCGCCTCGATCGCTGGCACAATCTCACGCGTGTCCTCGTCGCCGAACAGACCGCCCTCACCGCAATGGGGGTTAAGCCCAGCGCAGGCGATGCGCGGAGTCTCGACACCGAGACGGCGGAAATGGGTGTTCCCGGCCCGGATGGTCTCCAGCACTCGCGCCTTTCGCGTACGCCGGATCGCCTCGGTCAGAGACAGATGGGTCGAGACGTGGATACAGGACAGCGCATCCGAATAGAGCAACATAAATGACGACGGTGCCCCGCAGAGATGTTGGATCAGTCCGGTGTGGCCGTCATACTCGTGCCCGGCACGGTGCAGCGCCGTCTTGTTGAGTGGCGCCGTCACGATTACCGAGATCTCGCCCGCCCGTGCCATCTCCACCGCCTTGACCACGTAGCCATGGGCGGCGTGACCACCACCGGCGGAGATCTCGCCATCGCGGATGCTCTCCTTCTTGGGCGTATCGACGGCGATCACTTTGACATCGTTGCCTATCGCGAGCCCCGCTCCTGTCACCCCGTTAGCTCGCGCGAGAATATCCGGATCACCGATCACGACGATGCCGTCACGAACCTCGGGCGGCAAAGTCGCCAATGCCTTGCACGTCACTTCGGGTCCGACTCCGCTGGGATCGCCCAGAGTAATTCCAAGTGGTTTCATGGCCGAGAACCTAGCACAGCCAGTGGCCAGCGCGAATAATTCACGTCACCTACCACGGAGATATTCAACCTGGTCGAAGCGCGTGTCGAATGGCACCAAACTCACGAAAAGGGAAGCCATCGCCGCAGGTAATCGCCGCGCTGACGCAGCGACAGACCGAGCCGCCCTGTGTCAGATGATCAGGCATCTGCTGATAGGGATACGGAGCTGCCGTAAATCACTGCCATGCGGCTGCGGGTTGCGGCGGGGTGTGAAACTCGGACTCGATCGCATCCGGTAAGGGTACGACAGCGCCTTTCTCCTCCTGAGCGAGAGGCGCAGCACGGCGATCAACGCTGCTATGCCAATCTGGAATCGCATAGGCTGGATAATTAGCACGAGAAGTGCTTGCACCGAGTTTACCTTTATGTTGTTTGCCAGTTTCCGAGGCCCATCAAAGACAAGGAGATGGTAGTGACTCGCACGCACAAGATCGCCGTGGTCGGCGGCGATGGAATCGGACCGGAAGTGGCCAGTGCGGGCATGCGCGTATTGCAGGCTGTGGCAGCGCTCGATGGCTTCACTCTTGAGTGCGAGAACTTACCCTGGGGCTCGGACTACTGGCATGAACACGGCGTGATGATGCCTGCCGATGGCGTCGAGGTGCTACGTGATTTCGATGCCATCTATTTCGGCGCTGTGGGCGATCCCACCATCCCCGACGACGTGACACTATGGGGCCTTCGCCTCGCTATATGCCAAGGCTTAGACCAATATGCCAACCTGCGTCCGGCGCGCCTGCTTCCCGGCCTCGACGGGCCCTTGCGGCCCGAGCTCGGACAGCATGTCGATTGGCTGATCGTGCGCGAGAACAGCGAGGGGGAATATGCCGGCATAGGCGGGCGCAGCCATCGCGGCACGCCCATCGAGACCGCCATGGAGAGCACGGTTTTCACCCGCACGGGCGTCGAGCGTATCTTTCGCTTCGCCTTTGATATTACACGAGTTCGGCCCCGTAAACATTTGACTTGCGTGACAAAATCTAATGCTCAAAAGCATGGCATGGTGATGTGGGATGAGATCTTTCGCGAGGTCTCTGCCGACTACCCCGATGTCGAGACCGCTAGCGTCCTAGTCGATGCATGCGCCGCACTGATGGTGCTCAATCCGGCCGCCTTCGACGTTGTCGTCGCGACCAACCTGCACGGCGACATTCTCTCCGACCTTGCCGGCGCCCTGAGTGGCAGTCTGGGTATGGCAGCGAGCGCCAATCTCGATCCCAAGCGTCGCGGGCCATCGATGTTCGAGCCGGTGCACGGCTCCGCTCCTGATATCGTCGGCAAGGGCATCGCCAACCCCCTAGCGGCGGTGGCCAGCGGCGCCATGATGCTTGACCACTTGGGTGAGACGGGGTCGGCGACGCGCGTGCATGGCGCCATCGAGCGCGTTACCCGGGAGGGTAGCGTGTTACCGCCCGACCTGGGCGGCGCGGCCACCACGGAGCAAGTCGCAGATGCGGTGATCGCTGCGCTCGAATTGGGGAATTAGCGGCCGACTTGATCGGGTTCGACAATTCTGCAGACCGCGACTACTAGATCGCCTTGCACCGCTATGATGATGAGGTGACATGGTCTGTTTCATGGGCGTGCAGCGCCTATTCGGTCGGGCGTAACGGTTTCGTCCCGCGGAATACGACCCTATTCTGCCACGTAGTGACAATGAGGAAACGATAATGAACCTATCCATACTGTTGGCCGCGCGGGCCGAGACCGACGCGCCGGTGCGCGCCGGGATCATTGGTGCCGGTAAGTTCGGCACGATGTTCCTGGCACAGGCGCGCCTAACTAAGGGCCTGCACGTGCTTGGCATCGCCGATATCGACGTGGCGAAGGCGGCAGCCAATTGCCGCAGCGCCGGCTGGAGCGACGAGCAGATCGCGGCACCGAATCTCGACGGCGCGGCGAAAACCGGCGCCACCCATATCTGCGACGATGCCCTGACACTGCTGTCACACCCGGCTCTCGACGTTGTGATCGAGGCCACAGGCGATCCGCGTATCGGCATTCGCCATTGTCTAGCCGCGATCTATAACGGCAAGCACGTGATCATGGTCAATGTAGAAGCCGATGTGGTTGCCGGGCCGTTACTGGCCCGCCAAGCCCAGCAGGCAGGCGTCGTCTACAGCCTGGCCTGGGGCGATCAGCCGGCGCTGATTTCCGAGCATGTGGACTGGGCCAGGGCCTGCGGCTTTACGGTCGTGTGTGCCGGCAAGGGCACACGCTATCACCCAGATTTTCATCGTTCGACGCCGGATACCGTATGGGACATCTTCCACGTCGGGCGAGAAACGGCGGAACGCGGCGGCATGAATCCGAAAATGTTCAACTCTTTTATAGACGGCACCAAGTCAGGCATCGAGATGACCGCGGTGTGCAACGCAACTGGTCTGACGCCACAGCCCAACGGGCTCTCCTTCCCGCCCTGCTCGCACAACGACCTTGCCGAAGTGCTCAAGCCCGAGGCCGCCGGCGGCACAACTAGCCACGCCGGCACAACGGAAGTGGTGTCGTCCCTCAAGCGTGACATGACGCCGGTCGAAAACCACCTAATGATGGGTACCTATGTGGTAATCAAGGGCGACAGCGACTACGTGCGGCATTGCTTTGAGGAATATTGCATGCTACCGGATTCAAGTTTTCAATACGCCGCCTTGTACAGACCGACCCACATGATCGGCCTCGAGCTCGGCATCTCCGTCGCCTCGGTAGCGCTGCGGGGCGAGCCGACGGGATCGCCCACTGGCTTCCGCTCGGACGTCGTGGCCTGCGCCAAACGGCCGCTAATGGCCGGTGAGGTACTTGATGGCGAGGGTGGCTACATGGTCTGGGGCAAGCAGGTGCCGGCCACGGAATCGCTCGCCATGGGTGGGTTGCCGCTCGGCCTCGCAGGCAATGTCACGCTGACCCGTGGCATTGCCGAAGGCGAGCTTCTCACCTGGTCCGATGCGGCGATCGATGAGAGCGACCAGGCAGTACGCATTCGCCGCGAAATGGAGACCGCGTTCGGTCACAGCAATGCCGCAGCATGAGCGAAGCCGGAGAGCGCTCCGATGGACGATATAAACCAGGTCGCCCTGCTGAGAAAGCTGTTGCCCACGATCGATAGCCCGATCGTCTAGATCGGCTCAAAACAGCACGCCAACGCTTCGTCTGACATTCTCGGCGACCTCCACGTCGCATTTTGGCGTCTGTTCACTTGTGACAGGTTTCATCTTGTTATATACGCTCATATATAGCCGATTGCCGGCGGGCAGGGAGATATCTGGCATGATCGATGGCTACGGGCGCCAGGTCACATATTTGCGGATTTCGGTCACCGACCGGTGCGATTTCCGGTGCCTCTACTGCATGGCAGAGGATATGACTTTCGTGGCCAAGGCTGAGGTCTTGAGCCTGGAAGAACTCGATCGGGTGGCCAGCGCTTTTGTCGGTCTCGGTGTGCGTAAGCTACGCCTGACAGGCGGCGAGCCGCTGGTGCGCAAGAACGTCATGAGCCTGATCCGCAGCCTCAGCCGCCACCTGGCCTCCGGCGATCTCGACGAACTGACGCTGACGACCAACGGCAGCCAGCTCGCCCGCTTTGCCGACGAGCTGTATGACTGCGGCATTCGCCGCATCAACGTCTCGCTGGACACCTTGGATGCAGCCAAGCATGCCACTATCACCCGCTGGGGCCGCATCGAACAAGTCATGGATGGCCTGTCGGCCGCAAAAGCGGCCGGGCTCGCCGTCAAAATCAATACTGTCGCGCTCAAAGGCGTGAACGAGCACGAGATCGGCAACATGGTGGCCTGGTGTGGTAACGAGGGGTATGACTTGACCCTCATTGAGACTATGCCGCTCGGCGAGGTTGACGGCCAGCGCACTGATCAGTACCTACCGCTGTCGCTGGTCCGCAAGCGGCTGAAGCAAGACTGGACGCTGATCGAGTCCGGGTATGTCTCGGGCGGCCCTGCTCGCTATGTGCGGGTCGAGGAGACCGGAAGACGCTTGGGCTTCATTACACCGATGACTCACAATTTCTGCGAGTCCTGCAACCGGGTCCGCTTGACCTGCACGGGAGCCCTGTTCATGTGTCTCGGCCAGGAAGACGCAGTCGATCTGAAGGTGCCGTTGCGCGCCGGCGAGACCGACGGCCCACTCATCGATGCCATCCACGAAGCTATTAATCGCAAGCCCAAGGGGCACGATTTCATCATCGATAGGCGTACCGAGCAGCCGGCGCTAGCACGCCATATGAGCCTCACCGGCGGTTGAGCCAGAGCGCCGCTGTGGTTATCACCTGACAGTTGGATTGGTGCCCCGCCCTTGAGCGCCCACAAGATCGCATTCGTCGCCACCGACAACGCTGAGGCCCAGGCGGCTTTCGACGAGTTATCGGCTGCCTACGGCAATGTCACGCCGGACCAGGCGGATGTTATCGTTGCTCTCGGCGGCGATGGATTCATGATCGAGACGCTGCACCGCTTCATGGGCCTTGCAGTACCTATCTACGGCATGAATTGCGGCACCGTCGGATTTCTCATGAACCTCTACGAGACTGAGGGGCTGGCGGAGCGCATCGCCTCTGCAGAACAATCTCTGCTCAATTCTCTCCTCATGCGTGCCACTGACGCCGATGGCCATGTCGTCGATGCCTTGGCCATCAACGAGGTCTCGCTGTTGCGACAAACGCGCTATGCCGCGCACCTAGCCATATCTGTCGATGGTAGAACACGGCTCAAGGAGCTTGTTTGCGATGGCGTGATCGTAGCCACGCCTGCCGGCAGTACCGCTTATAACCTGTCGGCGCACGGACCGATCTTGCCGCTGGGCTCGCATCTGCTGGCACTGACGCCGATCTGTGCTTTTCGCCCACGGCGCTGGCGCGGCGCCCTCTTGCCCGAGAGTGCCACCGTGGTGATCGATGTTCTGCGCAATGATCACCGTTCGGTCAGCGCAACAGCAGATTTTGCAGAGGTCCGCAACGTCGTTAGGGTCGAGATTAGCCAGAAACCAGACAGACAGATGCGGCTCCTGTTCGATCGAGAGCACAATTTAGAAGAACGAATTCTACGCGAGCAATTCGTTCCCTAAACGACACAAGAATCAAGGAGACGACCAGAATGGACTTCACGACCTGCCACGCAGTGGTAACCGGTGGCGCATCGGGTCTCGGCGCGGCGACCGTCGCGCATATCGTCACCGCCGGCGGCAAAGTGACGGTACTGGACCGCGATGCCGAGCGAGGCCATACGACGGCGGCGAAATTCGGTGACAATGCGCGCTTTTGCCAGCTCGACGTAACCGAGGAGCAAGGCATGGTCAATGCCATTGCCGGTTCTATCGAGGCCTACGGGCCGTTGACCCTGGCCGTCGCCTGCGCCGGCATCGGCACTCCGGGGCGTATCCTCAGCCGCAAGGGACCACTGCCGCTCGAGACCTATAAGACGGTCGTCAACGTCAACCTGATCGGCACCTTCAACACGATGAAGGCCGCCGCCGACGCAATGCAGTCGAATGAGCCAGATGCGGACGGCTCGCGCGGCGTCATGGTTTGCACCTCGTCTGTCGCGGCCTATGAAGGACAGGTCGGACAGGCGGCTTATGCCTCGTCTAAGGGCGGCATCGTCGGCCTAACGATCTCCGCCGCACGCGATTTGGCGCAATTCGGCATCCGCGTCATGACGATTGCGCCGGGGCTTTTCCTAACACCGCTGATGGCAGGCCTGCCAGAGGATGTTCAAGCCTCGCTAGCCGCCGCAACGCCCTTCCCGCAACGCCTCGGCTCTGCCGAGGAGTTCGCCCGCTTGGTCGGCACTATCTACGAGAACAACATGCTCAACGGCGAGACCATCCGCCTTGACGGCGCCGTCCGACTGGCGGCACGGTAGATTCTTTTACGCGTTGCACAGGAAAATGGTGCCCAGGGCTAGAATCGAACTAGCGACACGCGGATTTTCAGTCCGCTGCTCTACCAACTGAGCTACCTGGGCGACCATGAAACACCCCGGCTTGGGGCGAGGCGGTTATAAAGAAACTGGCTGCGGCTGTCCAGGGTCTGGCGGGTCAAAACTTGAGTGTGGGCGGCCTCAGCAAGACAGAGCTGAATAACTCCTGCTCCCCCAATCGTCACAGATGACACTCAATTCTCACCTCTTGAAACCAATTTTATATTCGTCACTAATAACCAATAATTATACATACATCTATCGAACTTAATATTAACCGTCATCGTCAACACCCAAGTCCGAGATATGACTGGGTATGGCATAACTGCCCTTGAGCCAGCGGCCGAGATCGACGTCGCGGCAACGCTGTGAGCAGAATGGATATTGCACGGCAGCAGCAGACTTGTCACAGATCGAACAAGATCGTCCCCTGACCCTACCTTCGACCACAGCCGGCGTATAACCAGGCTTGTCGCTCATTGTCTTGTGACCTTGAACTGCTCGCGCTTCCGGCACGGATCGGCGTCAGTTATCAATAATGCCACATCAATCTTTGGTAGCACCCGAGTGACCTGCCTCAGGTGGATATCGCCAAACCGATTGCGTGCCGCCCCATACTGGATCTCGGAGCCGCACAGCTCACCATCGGCAAGTACCGCAATGCAGATCTCGCCACCACCCCAACTGATCAGAATCCAGCGCATCTCTCAGGCCTCACCGTCCAGCAGGCGATCAACCGGGTAGCCGAGTCCGCCGAGCAAGGCACGGGTCTCATAGAGTGGCAGGCCGATGACATTCGAACTCGAGCCGTCTATAGCGATAACGAATGCGCCGGCAAGACCCTGGATGGCATAGCCACCAGCCTTACCGCGCCATTCTTCACTGTCGAGGTAAATCGCGATATCAGCATTGCTGAGGCTTTTGAAGCGCACCCGCGTCAGCACCAGACGCGTGGCCGAGCGGCTGTCAGGCGCTATCGCGCTGATCGCCGTGTAAACCCGGTGGCGGCGCCCCGAGAGGAGATGCAGGGTGGCGCGGGCGGCATCGTAATCCTCAGGCTTAGGCAGGACACGTCGGCCACAGGCGACGACCGTGTCTCCAGCCAACACGAAGGCGCCCTCATGACGGGGTGCTACCGCTGCGGCCTTAGCGACCGCGAGGCGACGTGCGAAAACGCGTGGCAGCTCACGCGGCAACGGAGATTCGTCGATATCGGCAGAATCCAACGCGTCGGGCGTGAGACCTATCCGCACCAGCAAATCGCGTCGACGCGGCGAGGCCGAAGCAAGCACCAGCCGAGGTGCTAGAACCCGGCTCACTTATGGCGGAAGCTGATGCGGCCCTTGGTCAGGTCGTACGGTGTCATCTCCACCGTGACCCGGTCGCCTGCCAGCACGCGGATGCGATTCTTGCGCATACGCCCGGAGGTGTGGGCCAGGATCTCGTGGTCATTTTCCAGAACCACACGAAACATGGCATTGGGAAGAATTTCTTTCACAACGCCCTGAAATTCGATCATTTCTTCCTTCGGCATCGATCCCCCTTGGGAAAACTGAGGTGCCTCGCGGCCGCTAGAAAATGGTCCGCGACCGACGATCGGTCAACCGTTGTTTCTTCATGGCAGCTCATATGGGGCGGGAGGGTCGCTCAAAACGGTTCTCCAAGCGCTCCATCAGGCCGTCGCGCACCTGGCGATAGGCGTTCAGGCGCGCCTCCCGATTACCCTCGGTCAATGAGGGATCAAAGGTGTTCCAGAACTCGACCTCGCAGGCCATGTCGCGGGTCAGCTCGACCGCTCGATGCTGCGCTTCCGGCGATAGCGAGATGATGACATCAAACGAGATGTCCTCGAGATCCTCGAATGTCTTCGACTTGTGCTGCGAGAGGTCTATGCCGATCTCGTCCATCACCTCAATCATGAACCCATCGGGCTCCCCTGCCCGCAGGCCCACGGAGTCAACGTAGATACGTTTTCCGAAAAAATATTTTATAATTGCTTCGGCTATTGGTGAGCGAAGTGAATTATTAGTACAGCATAATAACACCCTACCAGGATTTCTAATAACTGCCATCAATGGCGAAGATGTAGAACGCAAAACAGAGTGAAGAGTCGCCGCGCAGTGTCAAAGTCGATTTCGATCTTCCCCTCCAGGCGCTCGCGCAACTGAGTCGAGCCCTCGTCGTGCAGGCCTCGTCGCCCCATGTCCAAGGTCTCGATGCGCGACGGCGGCGCAGTCTTGATGGCAGAAAAATAGCTTTCGCAAATCGTAAAATAGTCGCGCACGATACGCCGCAAAGGCGTCGTCGCCAGCCTGACGGTGATCAGCTCACGCTCGTCAGTAGCGGCGCGGACACCGAATATTAGACGATTTTCCTGAATCGATAGATGTAGGGCATAGGGTCCAACCGGCGCCCCGACAGGCGAAAAGCTGTTTGTCTCCAGCAAGTCGAAGATCGCCACTTCACGCTCGTGGTCGATCTCTGGATTCCAGTGTACGACACTGCCCTCGTCGAGGGTGACGGCGACCAGGCGTTGGCTATCCCCTCTCACCTGGTCTCGGCCAGGCGAGCCGCGATAGAACGCGCATGGGCGTCAAGCCCTTCGGCCTCCGCCAAGGCACGCGCAGCCGGCGCTAGCACGGCGACGCTGGTAGCATCACAGCGCACGATGCTCGTGCGCTTGACGAAATCGAGTACCGAGAGGCCGGACGAAAAGCGCGCGCTGCGCGCCGTTGGCAGCACATGGTTCGGGCCAGCAACGTAATCGCTGACGGCTTCCGGCGTATACCGGCCAAGGAAGATCGCGCCGGCATGGCGCACATTTCTACCCAAGGAATCAGGGTCCGCAACAGCCAACTCGAGATGCTCGGGCGCCACCTTGTCGATAAGCGGTGGCGTCTCGGCCAGGTCGGAAACGAGGATCACTAGGCCATAATCGCGCCAACTCGCACCAGCGATTTCGGCGCGTGGCAGGGAGGCAAGCTCATCAGTTACGGCCGCTTCAACGCGGTCGGCGAACGCGGTATCATCGGTAATGAGGATCGACTGCGACGCCGTATCGTGCTCGGCCTGGGCCAACAGGTCTAGCGCGATCCAGCGTGGGTCGTTGTCAGCGTCAGCAACAACCAATACCTCGGATGGGCCCGCGATCAGGTCAATGCCAACAGTGCCGAACACTTGGCGCTTGGCGGCTGCCACATAAGCGTTGCCCGGTCCCACCACTTTGTCGACCGGCGCAATGCTCTCGGTGCCATATGCCAGAGCCGCGACCGCCTGGGCGCCGCCGACGCGATAAATCTCCTCAATGCCCGAGGCCGAGGCCGCCGCCAGCACCAACGGATTGATCTCGCCGTCCGGGGCCGGCGTGACCATCGCTAGGCGCTCAACGCCGGCGACCATCGCCGGCAGCGCATTCATCAACACGGAACTCGGATAGGCCGCGGTGCCGCCTGGCACGTAGATGCCGACCGCCGCCATGGGCCGCCAGCGCGCACCGAGTTCAACGCCGCTGTCATCGCGAAAGGCGAGATCGTCCGGCAACTGATGGCGGTGATAGGCCATTATGCGCTCACGCGCAACGTCGAGCGCCGCCAGCAGCTTGTCGCTGGTCGCCGCGTGCGCCGCCACGATCTCCTCGGCACCGATGCGCAGAGTGGAGGCGTCCAAACTCAGGCAATCAAAGCGCTCGGTGTAGTCGAACAGCGCTGCATCGCCGCGGCGGCGCACGTCCGCGATAATCTTTGCGACAACCTCGCCGACATCCACAGCCGTCTCGCGCTTCTCCGACAGCGCAGCGGTGAAGGCCGCTTCAAAATTCGCGTCTCGCGTGTCAAGCCGTCGCGCCATTCACCACCTCCCGGAAGCTCTCGATCCAGCCGCCGATCTCGCCCGGCCGCGTCTTCCAGGCAGCACGGTTGACGATCAACCGAGAAGTCACATCGGTAATGCGCTCAACCTCAACCAATCCATTAGTCTGCAAAGTTTGACCGGTTGAGACCAGATCAACGATGCGCCGGCAGAGGCCGAGACCCGGCGCCAACTCGAGCGCGCCGTTCAGCTTGATGCATTCCGCATGCACCCCACGCGCTGCAAAATGCCGGCGTGTAGTCTCCGGGTATTTAGTCGCCACGCGCACATGACTCCATTTTCGCGGGTCGTCGCCGTGGGCAAGTTCCGCCGGCTCCGCCACCGACAGGTGGCAACCTCCGATGCTGAGATCGAGAGGCGCGTAGACTTCCTGGTAGTCGAATTCAAGCAACACGTCGCGACCCGCAACGCCGAGTTGCGCCGCACCGAAGGCGACGAATGTCGCAACATCGAAGCTGCGCACGCGGATCAGCGATAGCCCCGGTACGTTGGTAGCGAAAGATAGCTGGCGCGCGTCGGAGTCGTGGAACGCCCCCTCAGGTTCGATGCCTGCCTGGTTGAGCAGCGGCACCAGCTCCTTGAGAATGCGGCCCTTGGGAACCGCCATCACCAATCCGTCGCGCGCGTTCATAGCCCGCCTTTCTTCCCTGCAGTAGGATCACCATTATGCTCCGGCGCCAAGGGTGTCGGCTCCGGCTCACCGATATCTTCGAGCAAGCAAAGCGGCGACTCGCCACTGATCTCGATGACGCCGCCGCCGGCAAAGGTCAAGTGCAGCGTGTCGTCCTGCGTAGGCGCAAGTGTCAGCAGCTCGAGAACCTGGCGCTTGTCGGCCTGATCAATATCACGCACGCGAACCGCCCGCACCTGCTCGAGACGTAAGGCAGACTGGATGACGAAGGGCGGCCGGCCGACACATCCATCGCCTCCGCAATGCTCCCACATAAAGCGGTCAAAGACGGCAACAAAGCGGCTCTCGTGCGGCAGATAGGCCATCTCACGTAGCGGCATCAGAGCGTCCTGCAGGCAGGCCGCGACGATAGCGTAGTCCTCCGCCGCTTTGGCGCACAAACGCAAGGTCTCCGGCCTGAGGCCCATCATTCGTTCACCCGCTCGATATCGGCGCCGCAGGCCGCCAGCTTGGCCTCGATATGATCGTAGCCCCGATCGAGATGATACACTCGCTGCACCAGCGTCTCGTCGCGCGCGGCCAGGCCCGCCAGCACCAATGAGACGCTGGCGCGCAAATCAGTTGCCATGACGGGCGCTCCTATCAGATGCGCAACGCCACGCACTATGGCCGTCGAGCCCTGCACAGTGATATCCGCCCCCATCCGATTGAGCTCCGGCACATGCATGAAACGGTTCTCGAATATGGTTTCCGTAATCAGCGACGCACCGTCGGCAATCGCCATCAATGCCATCATCTGCGCTTGCATGTCGGTGGGAAAACCAGGATAGGGCTGCGTCACCACATCACTGCCAACGACTATGCCATCGGCCCGACGCGCCAGTAAACCATCGTTGCGCTCCTCGAGTAGCACGCCGGCGCCGGCCAACACCTCGGTCACCGCGTTCATCAGCTCGAGCCTAGCGCCAGAGAGAAACAGCTCGCCACCGGTGATTGCAGCCGCGACCGCGTAGGTACCGGTTTCGATGCGATCGGGCAACACGGCATGAACAGCATCGTCGAGGCGATCGACGCCCGATACAGTGATGGTGTCAGTGCCCGCACCGTCAATCCGCGCGCCCATGGCAATCAGACAGGCGGCGAGATCGACGATCTCGGGTTCGCGAGCCGCATTGGCCAAGACCGTCTCGCCGCGCGCCAATACCGCCGCCATCAAGAGGTTCTCAGTCGCACCGACGGAGACCGACGAGAAAGTCACGTGCCCTCCCTGCAAGCCACCCGGTGCCGAGGCCTCAACATAGCCCTCGGTCAAATTGATTTCGGCCCCGAGCTGACGTAGTGCGCCTAGGTGAATGTCGATCGGCCGTGTGCCGATGGCGCAGCCGCCCGGCAGCGATACCCGCGCGCGCGCCTCGCGCGCCAGGAGCGGCCCCAGGACCAGCACCGAAGCACGCATTTTGCGCACCAGATCGTAGGGCGCGGTATGATGGACAATGTTTTGAGCCCACAGAGTGCGCCGGGCGCCCCCCCCATCCACCATGACGCCGAGTTCCGCAAGCAGGCCGACCATGCTGGCAACATCAGCGACGTTGGGAAGATTGCTTAGGCGCAGCGGCTTGTCACTCAACAACGCAGCCGCGAGCAAAGGCAGCGCCGCGTTCTTGGCGCCTGAGATGGCGATTTCGCCGTGCAGCGGCTTGCCGCCGCGAATGCGAATTCTGTCCATGTCTCAGTGCCGCGCCTTATGTTCGAACGGAAACAGCTGCCGGGCCGCGCCACGGCCGCCCGTTATATACGA
>JASLYQ010000010.1:92417-92669 GCA_030739735.1 Alphaproteobacteria bacterium
CGACGTCGGTCGGATGCGTTTCGCTATGAACCCGGCAGGTCCCGTCGTCGCGTCTGCTACGCGACGCCATGGCCTGGCGCTCACGCTTTTGCTGCTGGCGTTTGCGTAAATTGGCACGTAAGGCTTCGGCAAGCCGCCCAAACCTCAGCTCCTTATCGAAATCTGCCGTGGGATCTGGAACGTCGCCCGAAGCTTCCACAGGATCGCTCATGGCTTTCTGTCCTTTTGCCTGCCGCATTCTCCGACATCGTT
>JASLYQ010000011.1:0-370 GCA_030739735.1 Alphaproteobacteria bacterium
CGGCATCGGCGCCGGGTCCTCACCTTCCAGCGAGGGCCAAAGCCCTTCCATGGAAAACGAGCAAGCACTCATCACTAAGGCCGCAACCAACAGCGTCGCGGGCTTAACCCATATATCCATAATCGCGAAAGCCACCCTATTCGTGGGCGCCCGATGCCGGGTACCCGCCGTCAGTCTTAGTCACTTGTATTAGCCACGAAGGCGCGCGAGTTTACACTGAAGGCTTTGCGGGTCTCAAGGCGCATTTTGCAGCCAGCCATTTCTTGGCGCCTCGCTTGCCTTGATTTGAGCCATCAAGTAGGTTGCGCAGCCCGCCACCGTCGGCAAGGCAGCGGTTGTGCGCCCGTAGCTCAGCTGGATAGAGCACCAG